>JAYTQP010000001.1:0-3753 GCA_043746675.1 Rhodospirillales bacterium
GACTGGCAAAGCTGGGCGCTGACCGCCGACATCGGCGCGACCATCGGGCTGAGCTGGATGGGGCATGAAAAGCCCTGGGAAAACGTGGCGAAGTACCGCGAACGTTCGCCGCTGTCTCACGCCCAGGCGGCGCAAACCCCGACCTTGCTGATCGCCGGCGAAGCCGACAGCCGCACCCCGCCGGCCGAAGCGATACAAATGTACTCCGCGCTCATGCTCGCAGGGGTGGAAACCGCGCTGATCCGCATGCCGGGGGTCAGCCACAGCACCGGGGTGATGCGGCCGTCCTACTTCGCGGCGGAAATTTCGGCGACGATTGGCTGGTTCGAGCGGTTCCGGAAGCCGACGCAGTAGACAGTCCAGCTTGGTGGTGGCGCAGTTCTTCCTTGCTCCACCCCGGCGCTGATGTAACAACGCTTCACATGCGTTTTTCATCGGACAATCCGCGTCGCGAATCTTATCACCACGGCAACCTGCGGGAAGCCCTGATGGAAGCGGCATTGCGGCTGATCGCCGAGCGCGGCCCGGCCGGCTTTGCCTTTGCCGAGGTGGCGCGCGCCGCCGGCGTCAGCCCGGCCGCCCCGTACCGGCATTTCCGCGACCGCAATGCGCTGATCGCCGAAATCGCCCGCCAGGGCTATGAGCGGTTTGCCGACGAGCTTGAACGCGCCTGGGCGGACGGCACGCCAGACCCGATGCGGGCAATCGAAAATACCGGCAAGGCTTACCTTACCTTCGCGCGCCGCGAACCGGCGGCCTACGCGGCGATGTTCGAAACCGGCTTTCCGCTCGAAGCCGATGCGCTGCTGCTGCGCGCCTCCGAACGCGCCTTCGGGGTGTTGCGACGGGCCGCCGAGATTGCCTGCGAAAGTCATCGGATCGGCGGCGTGCGACCGCCGCCGCTGATGGTGGCGCTGCATATCTGGGCACTGTGCCACGGCATCGTGGCCTTGTTCATCGGCCGCGCCGACGGCAACCGCCGCCGCATGCCGATGTCGCCGGAAGACCTGCTGGAAGCCGGCCTGCTGATCTACATGCAATCGCTCGGCCTGTCCCACGCCAGCTAAATTCGGCGTAATCCGCTTGACACCGGAATCGTATCGGATTACCTATGTAAATGTTATTCACATTTACATGGAGGCGCGTCGTGCACTTCGCGGCGAAACTGAACCAGTTGGGCCTGAACGAAATCCCGAAACCGCTTTGGATACTGGCGATGATCCTGGGCTTCATGTGGTTCTGGCCGGTCGGGCTGGGGATCGCGCTGATGCTCGGCGGCGGCTATTTCGGCAGCGGCAGATGCCATGGCCGCGGCCGCTGGATGTATGTCGATCAGAACGGCCAGCCCACCAAACCCAACCCGAACCCCGGCCCGAATCACGGCATGGGCTGGGGCAAATGGGGTGGTGGCCCAGCCGCGCCGCAAAGCGGCAACCAGGCCTTCGACGACTACCGCACCGCCACCCTGCGCCGCCTGGAAGATGAACAGAAGGAGTTCGTCGAATATCTCGAACGCCTGCGCCAGGCCAAGGACAAAGCGGAATTCGACCAGTTCATGGCCGATCGCCGCCGCCCGCCGATGCAGCAGGACCCGTTCCAGGCCAACTGAAACCTGGTTTTCAACATCGGGCCACGATCATTACGGCCCCATCGCCGCGGCGATGGGGCTGTTTTTTCGCGTGCGGATCATTATCGCTGCTATTGTCGAACTTTGGCAAACCTGCAACCTTAGCGGGAGATTTGTACGGCAAGAATTTCTTACGGTATGGTAATAATTATTCTACAGTTCACCCACGGCGCGGCAGCCGGGTCGTTGTACGGACTGCTGGGGATTGCGGTTGCCTTGATGGTTCGCGGCAATGTGGCGCCCAATCCGGCGCTCGGCGCGGTTGCCACCCTCTCGGCGCTCACCGCCTATTGGTTCGCCGATCGCCTCGATTTGCCGTTCCCGGCGTTGGTGCTGCTTGGAATGCTTGCCGGCGGCGCATTGGCGGCCATCGTCGAACTTGCGACCGTGGTGCCGCTGGGGCGCCCGGGGGTTTTGCGGCAGACCCCGTTCGCACCAATGCTGGCCGCGATCGCCGCCTGGATCGGGCTGGATGCGCTGGCAGGCGTCGCAACCGGTCCGGCCGGCGTCAGTTTTCCGGCGGGCAGCATGCCGGCGACCGTGTTCGGCAGCGACGATAATATTCTGTCGCTGATCGATTTGTTCTGCCTGTTCGTCGGCTTTGCCGGCGCCGGCCTGATCCATTGGATGCTGGTTGGATCGCGGTTTGGCAACGCGCTGAGCGCCATTCGCTACGATGCCTTGGCGGCGGCCCTCGGCGGGGTCAATCCGCGTCGCATGCTGCTGCTGGCGTCGGCCCTGGCGGGCGTGCTCGCCGGGGCGGTCGGCGTGTGCGCGGCGGCGGCAAGCAGCCTCGCCGGTGGGTCGGTCGGGGTGGAACTCGGACAAGGCCTGATCTGGAAGGCGATCGCCACCGTCGTGCTGTCCGGCGGCCTGGCCACCCGCAACGTCGCCGCCAGCCGCGTGCTATCAGGCCATATCATGGCGATCGGCCTGCTGCTCGGCATCGTCGAAAACGGCTGCGCGCTGACCTTGCCGCAACATATGCCGCTGACCCCGTGGCAAGGCGACGCGGCGGCGGCGCTGCTGCTGCTGATCGTTCTGCGGCCATCGGGTTTGTTTGCCTCGCGCACTCCGATGCCGCCGCGCTGATGGATCAGGTGCTTGACCTCTGGAGCGCTTTTTCGCGGCCGCTGGCGATCGCCGCGACCACTGCGTTGTTCGCGCTGGGGCTGCGAACCGTCTGGGCCGCCGGCATTCCCAGCTTCGGCGCGATTATCTGCGGCGCAGTGGGCGGCTATCTCGGCATGAACCTGATGGTGGCCGGGCACGGCCTGCCATCGGCTCTGCTGCTTGGCGGGTTGGCCGGTTTCGCGAGCGGCCTTTTGCTGGCCGTAGCACTGCTGCGCGTGCCGGCTTCTTTGCAGGCACTCACCAGCCTGGCGGTCGTCGCGCTGCTGCCCAGCCTGGCACGCGCGCTCCCGAGTTGGACCAGCGGGGGCTGGACCGGCGGCACTATCGGCCTCGCGCTGGCCGATCCGCTGCCATCGGGATGGGCTTTCGGCGTCCTCGCAGCGTCCGTGCTGCTGGCGTGGGCGGCGGAACGATCCTGGTTCGGTCTGGCCGCCAACGCCGTCCGGCAAGACCCGGTGGTGGCTGCCGGGCTGGGTATTCCGGTGCGAACCATCCAGTCCCTCGCCTACGCGATCGCCGGCGTGCTGGGCGGCATGGCCGGCGTGCTGCTGGCCGCGACAACCGGCGCCATCACCCCGACGATGTTTTCCACCAGCCTCGCCTTCACCGCCCTCGCCGCGGTGTTGCTGGGCGGCGCCTACCACTGGCTCGGCCCGCTGCTCGGCACCGCGCTCATCCTGACGCCATCATTGGTGCTGCGCAACGGACCGTCGGACCTGCAGGATTTCGCCCTGGCGATCATTGTCGTATTGCTGTTGGTGTTTCTGCCGCGCGGTCTGCTCGATCCACGCGAGGGCCAGCGCCGGGCTTCCCGCGCGCGCCATCGGCAGCGCAACGTCGTTGTCGCGATGACACCGGCCGACGATCGCCGCGGCCGCAATCGCCGAGATAGCGCGCGCGATGCCTATCGCAGCCGGCTGGAAGCCGCCATCAAGCGCCGCAACGGCGGGCCGACGTGACCGCGGCGCTGGAATTGGGTGGCGTGAGCAAAA
>JAYTQP010000002.1:0-10813 GCA_043746675.1 Rhodospirillales bacterium
TGATACGGCGCCATCCGGGTGGACTGGCCGGCCGCCAGCACGATGGCGGCAACCCCGGCGCGGCCAAGCGCCGGTTCCGGCTTGCCGGCGGCACGCGCCCGTGGCAGCGGCCTGGCGTCAGTGTCTTTCAGCAGGCCACCGACGCCCATCCGGGTGATATCGCGCGGCCCGACCGGCAGCCCGGCGAAAATCCGCCGCAGCACGAAATCAATCCCGTTCGGCTTCGGCGACCGCGCGCAGCCGGGCAAAACCAGGGTGGGCGTTGCGTCGATTTCCCCCAGGCAGATCAGGTTGCCAGGATCGACCGGCATGCCGAAATGGATAATCCGCCCGCCAGCCCGGATCACGCCGGACGGCCCGACATCGCGCCGATCCACCGTGGCGGACGCGCCGGCAACCAGCAAAATCTGCGCCCCATCGCGCCGCAACGCCAGCAGGGCTTCGGCAATCGGCGCCTCGGCATGCGGGCAGGTAAGCGGCGGCAGCAGCTTGCCACCCAACCCGACCACACGCGCCTCGGTGGCCGCGATGGTGCCCTCGATCACGCTTTCCTTCAGCCCGGGCAACTGAGTCAGCACCAACCCCACGGTCAGCCGGCGGAACGGGTGCAGCGCGAACGGCTGGCCGTTCGCGGCAATTTGACGCTCGGCCTGCGCCAGCAGATGATCGGCGACCGCGAACGGGATCACCTTGATCGTCGCCACCATGTCGCCAGCGGCAACCGCGGTTTGGTCGGCCAGGGTGGCGGCGGTGAACGACTCGTCGATGCCGTTGATCGCATCGAGTCGCACCGAGTCGACGACGAATAGCCCCGCCGAGTCGGCATGCATATTCACCCGCCCGGTGCCGGCCCGGCCGCGGGACAGCGCCTTGCTGGTCAGCGCCTGGGCCAGCCGCTCGGCGGCATCGTTTTCGGCATTATCGCCCGGTTCGAAGCGGGCACCGATCACCTGCGCATGCCCGGCCGCCCGCAAGGCGGCAATAGCGGCGGCATCGAGGACAAAACTTTTTTTCAGCACCCGGCCGGGCAGACGATGCGAATGCGCCAGCACCACGCCCTCCGCGTCATCCAGAGCGAAGGCGGCAAAAATCACGCGGCGGCCTTTGCCGGGTCTTTCACCGGCGGCACCGCATTGCGCCGCACCGCGACGAATTCGGCCAGAATCGACACCGCGATTTCCGGCGCGGTCACGGCGGCGATGTTCAGCCCGACCGGCCCGCGAATGCGCGCCATCCCGGCATCGTCGTGCCCGAGTTCGCGCAGGCGATCGAGCCGACGCGCATGGGTGCGCCGGCTGCCGAGCGCGCCAATATAGAATGCCCGCGATTTCAGCGCCCGATCCAACGCCGGATCGTCCAGCTTCGGATCATGCGTCAAAGTAACAATGGCGGTGCGCGCGTCCGGCGCCAAAGCATCCAACGCCTCATCCGGCCAGTCGGTCATAACCGTCACATTGGGGAAGCGTTCGTCGGTGGCGAAGCTGCGGCGCGGGTCCACCACGATAACCGCCAGCCCCATTTGCGCCGCCATCGGCACCAGCGCCTGGGCGATATGCACCGCGCCGATCACAATCAACCGATAAACCGGATTGTAGGCATGCAAAAACCAGTCGGCGCCATCGAGCTTAATTGTGCCGCTCTCATCGCGATCCAACGCGCGCTGGGCGGCGACGTTCAACGCATCCGGCGCATCCGGCGCCGGCAACAGCATTTGCGCGCCGCCGGGCAATTGCGTGGCAACCACCACCGGCTCCTTGGCATCCCGCAGCCGCGTCAGCGCGGCGAGCAGATCGGGGGTCATGCCAGCCGCTCCACGAACACTTTCAGCTTGCCGCCGCAGGCCAGGCCAACCTCCCAGGCGCGCTCGTCGGTAATGCCGAAATCCAGCAATTGCGGCACGCCGGAGGCGATGGTCGCCATCGCCGCTTCGGCAACCGCCCCTTCGATGCAGCCGCCGCTGACCGAGCCGGCCATTTTTCCGGACACGGTCACCGCAAGCTGGCTGCCGGCCGGGCGCGGCGAACTGCCCCAGGTTTCGGTGACCGTGGCCAGCGCCACCTGTTCCCCCGCCCGCGCCCAGGCGGCGGCGGTCGAGAGGATATCGAGCGGATCGGTGTTCATACGGCCAACCTCCATTTGTCCATCGCGCCTGCGGGCAGCGGGCGCGACAAGGTTTCAATCAGCGCGCGCAGGCTGGCCAGATTATGCACCGGGCGGAATTCATCCACCTCCGGCAGCATCGCGCGGATGCCTTGGGATTTGGGTTCGAACCCGTCCCAGCGCAATAACGGGTTGAGCCAGATCAGCCGGCGGCAGGACCGGTGCAGCCGTTGCATGTTTTCCGCCAGACCATGCGCGCCGTCGCGGTCCAGCCCATCGGTGACCAGCAGCACCACCGCCCCCTGGCCAAGCACGCGACGGGACCAGGTCCGGTTGAAGGTGGCCAGCGCCTCGCCGATGCGGGTGCCGCCGGACCAGTCCGGCACGGCGTGCGACACCATCTGGAACGCCACCTCCGGGTCGCGATGCTTCAACTGGCGGGTGATGTTGGACAGGCGCGTGCCAAACAAAAAAATGTGAACGCGATCGCGGTCATTCGCCACCGCATGCAGAAAATGCAGCAAAATCTGCGCATAACGCGCCATGCTGCCGGAAATATCGCACAGCACCACCAACGGCGGCGGCCGACTGATTTTCCGGCTGCGTTCCAGCGACAGGATTTCCCCGGTCCGGCGCGCCTCGGTGATGGTGGCGCGCAGATCGGTGCGCGGGCCGGTCGGGTCCGGGCGCAGGCGACGGGTGCGTTGCAGGTCCAGCGGCAAATGCAGTTTGCGGATTTCCAGCTTGGCGCGGACAATATCCTCCGCGCTCATCGCTTCAAAATCCATGGCTTGCAGCCGTTCGCGGTCTGACACGGTGAGAATGGCGTCGATTTCCTCGCGCGCCTCCTCACGCTCCTTGCGCTGCGGGGCATTGTGCATGGCCTCCGCCAAACGTCGGCTGCCGGGCGGCGCCTTTTCCGGCGGGCGCTCCTTCTGGCCTTCCAACAACCCGAGCGCGGCGGCGAAACGGCCGGCTTCCGGATCGCGCCAGAATAACTGGAACGCGGTGTCGAAAATTTCGGCATGCTCGTGCCGGTGCACCATGGTGCTGCGCAAGGCGGTATGAAATTGCAGGCGGCTGCCGATATTCACCAGTCCCGCCGCCTGCTGCGCCGCCAGCATGTCCGATGGCCCGACCGGCAGGCCGGCACGGCGCAGCAGCCGGCCGAAATGCATGATATTCGCGGCGATCAGGGGCGCCGCGAATATCATGCGGCCTTCGTCTCTTGAATCAAACGCGCCGCTTCGGCACCTTTGATTTTGGCGATATCATCTTGATATTTTAGCAACACACCAAGCGTTTCATCGACCGCGCCAGGGGTTAGTTCATGCGCGTTCAAATAGGTCAGCGCGCCGGCCCAGTCGATGGTTTCGGCCACCCCCGGCAGCTTGAACAAATCCTCCCCGCGCAGTTTTTGCACGAAGGCGACGATGTCAGCGGCCAGTTTTTCCCCCACTTCCGGCGCCTTGCGCGCGAGAATGAGCCGCTCCCGCGCAGCGCTGGGATAATCCACCCAATGATACAGGCAGCGCCGGCGAATGGCGTCGTGCACCTCGCGGGTGCGGTTGGACGTCAGCACCACCACCGGCCGGGTTTGCGCGGTGATGGTGCCGAACTCCGGCACGGTGATCTGAAAATCGCCGAGCAGTTCCAGCAGGAACGCCTCGAACGGCTCATCGGCGCGGTCGAGTTCGTCGATCAGCAGCACTGCCGGCGGCAGATCGGGGTCGATCGCGGATAACAAGGGGCGCGCTTGAAGAAATTCTCGGGTGTAAATATCCCGCGAAAGCAGCGCCTTGTCGGTGCTTCCGGACGCTTCGGCCATGCGGATCGCCATCAACTGGCGGGCATGGTCCCATTCATAGGCGGCCGCCGCCAGATCCAGCCCATCATAGCATTGCAGCCGCACCAGCCGCCGATCCAGCCCGCCGGCCAGCACCTTGGCGATCTCGGTCTTGCCAGTACCAGGCTCACCTTCGAGAAACAACGGCCGCCCCATGGCGAGCGCCAGATGCACCGTGGTGGCCAGCGCCGCGTCGGCGACGTAGCCGCCGGCTTCCAGCAATGCGGTGGTTTCAGCAACCGAGGCTGGTAACATCAGAGTTGGCAACATCAGAACAAGCTCTTCAGCAGCATGATTGCAATTACCAAGAATACCGCCCCCGCCGCGAACACCACCGGCGGCTGGCCGAATGGCAGCATGGCCGCGATATCCAGCTTCGGCGCGCCAGGCAGCAGGACCGGCGCGTCTTCCGCCCCGCCCACGGTGGCGGTGAAGCGATCGAAAAAGGCGTCCGCCATTTGCTTGGCGGTGGCGTCGATCAGTCGCGCGCCCAACTGCGCGATCTTGCCGCCGACCTGCGCCTTCACCTCATAGCGCAGGATGGTGTCGGCGCCGTCGGACACCAGTTTTACCACCGCGCCGCCTTTGGCGAAGCCGGCGACGCCGCCCTGCCCTTCGCCCTCGATGCGGTAGCCGTTCGGCGGATCGAGGTCGAGCAACTGCACCTTGCCGGCGAACTTGGCCGAAATCGGACCGACCTTCACCGACGCCGTCGCCTTCAGGGAATTGTCTTCCAGCCGCTCCATCGTCTCGCAGCCCGGGATGGAGGTGCGCAGAATCTCGGGATCGTTCAGCGCCGCCCAAACCTTCTCGCGCGGCGCGGGGATCCGCCGCTCGCCGGACATATCCATGTGCTGTCAATCTCCTGGGGTGCGGCAATCGGCGTTGCGCCGCCGCGATGGTACTTCTAGGGGAGAGGCCATGCAACCGAGCCACCTCGCATGGGGCCTACCCTTCGCCGGCATGCTCGCCTCGATCGCGCTGCTGCCGATCCTGGCGCCACGGCTGTGGCATCGAAAAATGGCCTGGATCGCCGGCTTCTGGTGCCTGGCGCTGCTGCTGCCGCAAAGCCTGCTGCTCGGGCCGCAAGCGATGGCGCACGATGCCTGGCACGCCGTGCTGGTGGAATATCTGCCATTCGTGGCCTTGCTGCTGGCCCTATTCACCGCCGGCGGCGGGCTGCTGGTGCAAGGCGGGCCATGGGGAACGCCGGCCGGCAACACCGCGCTGCTGGCGATCGGCACCGCGTTGGCGGGGCTGCTCGGCACCACCGGCGTCGCCATGGTGCTGATCCACCCTTTGTTGCGGGCGGCGGTGCATCGCGGCGAAAAGCGGCATCTGGTGCTGTTTTTTATCATCCTTTGCGCCAACGCCGGCGGCGCCACCAGCCCGCTGGGCGATCCGCCGCTCTATATCGGCTTTCTGCACGGGGTGCCGTTTTTTTGGCCCGCACGGGCATTGATCGCGCCGATGCTGGTGGTCGCGCTGCCGCTGCTCGCCGGGTTTTTCCTGCTCGATCGCCATCTGGCGCGGCGCGATCCGCCGGCGCCACCTGCCAGGCCATTGCATGTGCGCGGCCTGGGCAATCTCGCTTTGATCGCCGGCCTGGTGGCCGCATTGCTGCTGCAAGGCGCCTGGCACCCCGGCACGATCATGCTGCTCGGCCAGCCCATCGACGGCGTGCGCCTGCTGGGCATTGCTGTAGCCCTGGCGGTCACCTTCCTGTCCTGGCGCTTCACCCCGCTTGCGATCCGGCAGGCCAATTTGTTCAGCTGGGCACCGATCAAGGAAGTGGCAATTCTGTTCGCCGCCCTGTTCATCACCATCACCCCGGTGCTGGCCATGCTGGCGGCCGGTGCGCACGGCCCGTTCGCCCCAATGCTGGCCATGCTGACGGACGCCAGCGGCCAGCCGATCCCGTTGGCCTATTTCTGGGCGACCGGGCTGCTGTCGGCGTTTCTGGATAACGCGCCGACCTATCTGGTGGCCTTCCAGCTTGCCGGCGCCGACCCAGCCGCGCTGACCGGCCCGCTGGCGCGAACCCTGACCGCGATTTCGGCTGGTGCGGTGTTTTTCGGCGGGCTGACCTATATCGGCAACGCCCCCAATCTGATGGTGCAGAGCATCGCCGCGCATCGCGGCATTCGCATGCCGGGCTTCTTCAGCTACATCGCACTGGCCAGTTGCGCGCTGCTGCCCGGCTTCGCCCTGCTGTCCCTGATCTTTTTTCGCTGAGAGGCTCGCCATGACCTACCTCGTCGCCGCCGACCTGCCGACCGCGCCCGCCGGCGACCGTTTTCATGCCCTGCTCGCCCGGCCCGGCATTTTGCAACTGCCCGGCAGCCATAACGGCCAGGCCGCCTTGCAGGCCAAAGCAGCAGGCTTCGAGGCGCTCTATTTGTCCGGCGCGGCGATGACGGCCTCGATGGGCCTGCCCGACCTCGGCATCATCACGGTGGATGAGGTGTGCTTCTTCATCCGCCAGGTGGCACGCTCCACCGGCCTGCCGCTGCTGGTCGATGGCGATACCGGCTACGGCGAGGCGCTGAACGTGATGAACATGGTGCGCAGCTTTGAAGACGCCGGCGCCGGCGCGGTGCATATCGAAGACCAGTTGCTGCCCAAAAAATGCGGCCATCTGAACGACAAAAAACTGGCCGACGCGCACGACATGGCCGCCAAGGTCGCCGCCGCCCGCAAGGCGCGCCGGCATTTGTTCATCATCGCCCGCACCGATGCCGCGGCCAGCGAAGGCATGGATGGCGCGGTGGCGCGGGCGAAAATGTATCTGGATGCCGGCGCCGACGCGATTTTCCCGGAGGCGCTGAACACCGCCGAAATGTTCCGCGAATTCGCCAGCAAGGTGAATGCGCCTTTGCTCGCCAACATGACCGAATTCGGCCGCACCCCGTTCTTCACCGCCGCCGAGTTCGAGGCGATGGGCTACAAGATGGTGATCTGGCCGGTGAGCTCGCTGCGCGTCGCCAACAAGGCGCAGGAACAACTCTACGCCGCCATCAAGCGCGACGGCGGGACACAGAACATGGTGGACCGGATGCAGACCCGGGCGGAGTTGTACGCGACGATTGGCTATCACGAGTTCGAGGCACTGGATTCCTCGATCGTGGAAACCATCGTGCCGACGGCGATGCCGCAGGGTTAACCCCGCGACGCAACGTTCCACGGATTGACCACGGCCACACCGCATCCATCGAAGCCGCCGACGTCACGGGTGACCACCGTTGCACCATGTGACCGGGCGACGGCGGCAATCATCAGGTCTGGAGCAGGGGTTGGCCGCCCGGTTTGCCGACGCAGTGCAAAAATCTCAGCATAGGCTGTGGCACCGCCGCCATCGAATGCCAGCACGCGCCCGGCAAATGCTTTGCCGAACATCACCGCGGCCTCGGCCTCCAATGCGTGGCGCCGGCGGCCAGCCGGCATGACGGCCAGGCCAGCCAAAATCTCCGCTTGCGAAATCGAAGTCGTAAACATCAGATCATCGGGGACAGCCGCCATCCATGTCGCCACCTCCGGCACCCGCTCGTAACGCATCATCGCCGACAAAATATTGGTGTCGAGAATGAACATCAGTCGAACGTCGGCAACTCCCGCATTGGCGCACGCGGCGGCAGTTCGAGATCGACGCCGCCCAAGGCCGCAAACCGAGCGTGAATTCGCTCATACAAATTGCTACCGGGCTCCGGCACAGTCGCCACATTCGCCTGCAGAATATTCCGAACTTCGGCCTCCATCGAAATGCCATGCTGCGCCGCGCGTATGCGCAGCCGTTCTTTAACGCCGTCGTCCAGATTTCGAATGGTGAGCGTGGCCATGTGCGTCTCCTGCATTCAATGCTAGCAACATAGTCATTGCCCGCATTGAATGCAATCTTGTCGCCGCGATCCGTCAAGCGTAGACGAAGGCCGGATCGTCCAGATCAATGGCGGGAATTTCGTCTTTTTCCGCCCAATAATCCTGGTTGTGCTGCCACTCCGGCTTGTCGCCGCGTTTGGGCAGCAAATGCAGGCCGCGCATGATGTAGCCGGGATTGAAGTTTTCCGGGTCGATCCAGGGCAGCAGCGGCATGTTGCTGTCTTGCGGGCGCAGCGCCGGGGTAACGCGGTGGGCGCCGCGTTTTTCCATGTTGCCGAGCAGGTTGCAGACGAAATCCGCCACCAGATCGGCGCGCAGGGTCCAGGAGGCGCGGAAATAGCCGAACACCCAGGCCATGTTGGGCACGCCGGTGAACATCATGCCGCGGTAGGTGACGGTTTCGCCGAAGTTGAGCGGTTCGCCATCGATGGTGAAGTCGATATCGCCGAGCACGTTGAGGTTGAAGCCGGTGGCGGTGATGATGATGTCGGCTTCCAGCGTCTGTCCGGATTTCAGCAGGATGCCACCCGCGACGAAGCGATCGATTTCATCGGTCACAACCGAGGCTTTGCCCGATGCGATGCCTTTGAACAGGTCGGCATCGGGAATGAAGGCGATGCGCTGGCGCCAGGGGCGGTAGGACGGGGTGAAATCCTTTTCGATCGGGTAGTCGTCGCCCAAGGTCGCGCGCACCCCAGCGAGCAGCTCCTGTTTGACCTTTTCCGGTTCCTCGAAGGCGCGCTTGGTGAACACCGCGCCTTCATAGAGGATTTTGCGGCGGACGATTTCGTGGATCCAGGCTTCCTGCACGCCGAGGTTGCGCAGTTCGTCGGCCAGCGGAATGGCGTTGCGACCGGTGCGGAAAAACGTCGGTGAACGTTGCAGCATGGTAACATGGGCGGTGTCGTCGGCGATCGCCGGTACCAGGGTCGCGGCAGTCGCGCCGGAGCCGATGACAACGACTTTCTTACCTTTGTAATCAAGGTCTTCCGGCCAGGTTTGCGGATGAACGATGGTGCCCTTGAAGTCTTCCACGCCTTCCCAGTGCGGGGTAAAGCCTTTGTTGTGGCGGTAATAGCCCTGGCACATCCAGAGAAAGTTGCAGGTAAAGCGAACGAGCGCGCCAGCGTCGCCCTTGGCCGCATCGATGGTCCACAGATTGTCCGCGCTGGACCAAACCGCCGACAGAATTTTGTGGTTGTAGCGGATGTGCGGCGCCAGCCCGTTCTCAGCGATCACTTCACCCATGTAGGATTTGATTTCGGCCGAGGTGGCAATCGGCGCGCCGACCCAGGGCTTGAAGCGATAGCCGAACGTGTAGAGGTCGCTGTCGGAGCGGATGCCGGGGTATTTGTGGGTGTGCCAGGTGCCGCCGAAGCTGTCCTGGCTTTCCAGCACCACGAAGCTGGTTCCTGGACGTTGCTGGGTCAGATGATACGCGCCGCCAACGCCGGAAATGCCAGCGCCAACAATCAGCACGTCGAAATGCTCGGTGTTCTGGGCCGCGGACGGGCGCTCAAGGGTCTGGGACATCGTTCCGTTCATCTCTATTTATTGGGTTGGACGCAGTTTGACGGCGGCGGCGCGCTTTGCCAAGGGCGGGAAGGCCGGCCAGACTGCGGATAACACCGTCAAGGAGGCACCAATGCGCCTGAACGCGCTATTCCCCACCCGCGATATCGGCACCGACCCGGCCAAGATGCGCGACTGGGCGCAGGCGGTGGAGGCGTTGGGCTTCAACGACATCGAGGTTGCCGACCATGTTTTCGGCGCCGCCCCACGCGATGGCTGGACGCCTGTTTACAACGAACATGATCCGTTCCACGAAACCTTCACCACCCTGGCGTTTCTGGCCGCGGTCACCAAAAATGTCGGGCTGACCAGCGGCGTGCTGATTTTGCCGCAGCGCCAGACCGGGCTGGTCGCCAAGCAGGCGGCGCAGGTGGATATTCTGAGCGGCGGGCGGCTGCGGCTCGGCGTCGGCGTGGGCTGGAACCATGTCGAGTATGAGGCGCTCGGCATCGACTGGAAAACCCGTGGCGCCCGGCAGGCCGAACAGATCGCCGTCATGCGCAAGCTGTGGACCGAAGACCTGGTCACCTTTCACGGCAAGTTCCACACCATGAACGCGGTCAACATCGTGCCGCCACCGGTGCAGCGGCCAATCCCGGTCTGGTTCGGCGGCTCGTCGGACGCGGTGATCAAGCGGGCGGCGCGGATCGGCGATGGCTGGATGCCGATCATGGCGCCCGATGTCGCCGAAGCGAAACTCGATCAGTTGCGCGCCCATCTGCATGATTTCGGCCGCGATCCGGCCGGTTTCGGCCTGGAAGGCTGGCTGCGGATGGACACGCCGGACGAGGATTTATGGGCCAAGGCGGCGGCAGGCTGGCGCCGGCTGGGCGCGCAGATGGTGATGCTCTACCCGATGTACCGGATGCCTGATCTCGACGATCAGATCAGAACCCTGGAACGTTTCAAGGCAATCGCCGGCGGGTAGCGCGCCGAGATCGTAGCGCGGCAGCGTCAACGCGCGCAGTTCGAGCCAGCCGGGCGCATCGTTCCAGCCGACGATCGGGAACGGCAGCAACCCCATCCCCTTGGTCCAGCGCCGGCCAGCTTCCATCGGGTGCCAGCCGGCCGCATCGAAGGCGCGGTCCGCCAGCCCGATCGCATGGCGGGTGTCATCGCGGCCAATGGTGATCGCCTGCACCGCCACCCCAAGCCGGCGGCGATCGGCGCTGGCGCCGAAGGTGGCCGGGATTGCACTGCGCGAGCCGATGGCAATCCATCGTTCATCCCAGCCCTTGGCGGTTGCGGGGCTGCGATAGGGCGGTAAATCGAAATGCCAAAGCCCGTCGGCAGACCAGGCCGGGTCAACCCGCTCCCCATCGACGATCAGATGCAGGTCAGCGCCCGATGCCGGCTCGGCGGCACTTCGCGCCGCAACGCAGCGCCAGGCCCGCGCCAATGCATCGCCGCCCTCCACCA
>JAYTQP010000003.1:0-6142 GCA_043746675.1 Rhodospirillales bacterium
GGCATGAGCTTGCGCCATGACCGACCCGACCCGCAGCGCCGCCTTCGATCTGTTGACCGCCGTGCTCGATCGTGGCCGCCCGCTGGAAGAAGGGCTGGATGCGCTGCCGCCGACCGCGCCGCGTGATCGCGCCGCCGCCCACCGCCTGGCCGCCGCCGTGCTGCGGCGGATGGGGGTGCTGGACGGGGTGCTGGAACCGTTCCTGAAAAAAACGCCGCCGGCGCCGGTGCAGCATATTCTGCGCCTCGGCGCCGCCGCCCTGCTGCTGTTGGACACGCCGCCCCATGCGGCCGTGGCAACCGCGGTTGGCTTGGCGCGCGCCCGCGGACTGGCGCCGTTTGCCGGGCTGGTGAACGCGGTGCTGCGCAAGGTGGCAAGCGCTGGCGCGGCGGCACTCGATGAACTGGACGGGCCACGGCTGGACACGCCAGGCTGGATGTGGGCCGCCTGGGGCGCCGATGCGCGGGCAATTGCCGAGGCACATACGCATGAAGCGCCGATCGACCTGTCGCTGGCGCCGGGGGCAATCGCACCGGGGGGCGGGATCGAACTGCCGACCGGGTCCTGGCGCTATCCGCCGGGCACGCGGGTCGCCGAACTGGCCGGTTACGATGAAGGCGCGTTCTGGGTGCAGGACGCCGCCGCCGCGCTGCCGGCGCGCATGCTGGCGGCCCGCCCGGGCGAGCGGATCGCCGATTTATGCGCAGCACCTGGCGGTAAGACGGCGCAACTGGTTGCCACCGGCGCGGACGTGATCGCGGTGGACCGGGATGGCGGACGGATTGTTCGCCTGCGCGAAAACCTTGCCCGGCTGCGCCAGACCGCAACCATCGTGCCGGCGGACGCGACCGTCTGGCGGCCAAACGAACTGTTGGACGGGGTGCTGCTGGATGCACCATGCAGTGCCACCGGCACCATTCGCCGGCATCCCGACGTGCTGCATCTCAAACGCTCCAGCGATCTCGGCGCGCTGAATGCCGCGCAGGACGCGCTGCTGCGCGCCGCCTGCGACATGCTGAAGCCGGGCGGGCGGCTGGTTTATGCGGTTTGCTCGCTGCAACCGCAGGAAGGCCCGGCCCGCATCGCCGCCGCCCTCAAACGGCTGCCGCTGCGCACGCTGCCGTTGCCGGCGGACGCGCTCGGCCTGCCGGGGGGCCTCGCGGGAGCGATCACCGTGCAAGGCTGGCTGCGCACCACCCCGGCACTGTGGCCCGATCGGGGCGGAATGGATGGGTTTTTCGCAGCACGGTTGGAACGGATTTGACCGGAGGCCTACCCGGCTTCGCTGATTGGATACTCCGTTCGCTGGCTAACCCGAAAATCCCCACCTTATGACGAGAGGGGGGCGGCGACGGTCCACGCTTGCCCGCGGCAGGCCGGTATGCAACAGGATTGCGCATGCGGATCGTCTGTCCATCATGCGAGACTGAATACGATGTTCCGGCGGCGCTGCTTGGCACCACGGCGCGGCCGGTGCGCTGCGCCCGCTGCACCGCCGAATGGATCCCGGACGGCTTTGCCGCGCCGGCATCGGTGCGGCCAATTCCCCCTGAAATTATCGCGCCGGTCGCGCCACCGCTCGCCACCGCCCCCTTGCTGACTGAGGCGGCGCGCCTGCCCACCACAAGCCGGTCGGTTCGCGGCAGCCCGCTATGGCCCGCGCTGGCCTGGCTGGCGACGGTTGCGATCATCGTCGCCGCCGGCGCCAGCTTTTATGCGTGGCGCGCCGGCATCGCCCATGCCTGGCCGCCGAGCCAATGGATTTATGACCATCTGGGCGTGCCGACCACCAGCGAATAAACCCGCGTTCAGGGCGCCGGCTTCAATACCCCAACCGGCTTGCCAGGGGTGCCGAGGTCTTCGGATTGTACTTGCTCCGGCTCCGGCGCCGCCGGGCTGGTGGATTGCAGCAGGTCCTTGGTTTTGCGGCGCAACTGGTATTCCAGTTCGACGTTCATATCGGCCATGGTGGCGCGCACCAGATTATCGAGGGCGATGCGGGTGGTGGCTTCGGTATCGTCCTGCGCCGGGGCGTGACGGGCGACCTCGGCCGCGACGTCGCCGAGGATGTCGCCGTTGTCGTTGGTGAAGCGCACGCGGACGGCGAAATGGGCGTCGTAGGTGCTGCTGGCGCGCAGGATGGTGGCGTCGGTGGTTTCGAACGTCGCCGTGCCGCTGTTGCCGCCGGTCAGCAGGCGGTCGGTTGCCATGCGGGTGAGCGCGTCGCGCGGCTGCAGTGGGGCCAGTTGCTCGATATGGCCACGGGTGCCGTGCGGCGCCCAACTGTCGTTGATTTCGATGCTGGCGACGTTGAGCTTGATTTTCGGCAAATAGCTGTAGTCCGCCGGTTGGTACGTTGGTTCTGGCGCTGTGTCGCCGCAGGCGGCCAGGCCAAACAGCAGCGGGCCAAACAGCAGCGGGCCGAACAACAGCGGCAGGGTGAGTAGCAGGCGCTTCATGGCGTTTTCCTTAATGATCGGTGCGCTGGCCGCGCACGTCGGTGCGCTGGAAGCGGAAATCGTAGTTGCAGAATTCGCAGGTCATGACGATCGCGCCGTCCGCATTCATGTGGTCGAGATCGTCGGTGGTGAAGGTTTCCAGCACGTTGCTCAGGCGTTGGCGCGAGCAGCGGCAGCCATAGGCGAGCGCGCGCGGCAGGTCGGCGGCGACGCCTTCGGTGTGGAACAGCCGGTAGAGCAAGGTTTCCGCGGGCAGCGTGTCGTCCAGCAGTTCGGCGTCGGTCAGGGTTTCGGCCAGGATATTGGCGGTGCGCCAGGCTTCTTCCTGATCGGCCGCGCTCAGGCTGGTTTCGATGCCGCCAAGGCCGGCGATGCGTTCCAGAATCAGCGCGCTGGCCCGCCAGCCATCGTCGCCGCGCGCGCAGGCGAGGCGGATGGTGCAGGCCATCTGCTCGGAGGTGGCGAAATAATGCAGCGTCATGTCGGCCAGCGACCGCCCGGAAATGGTGACGATGCCCTGGTGGCGGTCGGCCTGAGTGCCCTGATCGACGGTGAAGGCCAGATACCCGTCCCCCACCAGCGTCCGCGCGGCGGGCGTGGGATCGGTCGCCAGCAGGGCGGCCAGCCGGTCCGGGTCGGCCTGGGCATAGCCGCGCAGGTTGCCGCTATCGGTGCAGTCGGCCAGCAGCAGCTTGATCGGGCCGTCGCCCTTCACCTGCAGGCTGAAGGCGCCGCGAAATTTCAGTGCCGACGCCAGCGCGGCCACCAATGCCAGCGCCTGGCCGGTCAGCGCGGTGACGGCGGGATGATTAGGGCGGCGGGACAGCAGGGCGTCTGCCAGCGGACCAAGCCGGATCAGCCGGCCGCGCACCGGCCGGTCCGGCAGATAGAAGGGCTGGATGGCGCGCGGCACCACGAGATCTGGCACGTCCGGGCGATCGGCGTCGAGGAAGGCAGGCGGGTCAAGGTCGGTCATGCCAGCAAGATAGGCAGCGCGCGCGCCGGCGGCTACCGTGCTGGCATGATCGAACCACAAGAAATTCGGCTGCGGGCCGCCACAACCGAAGATGCGGGCGAAATCGCCGGCCTGATCCGCGCCGCCTTCATTGGGCGGGCGGCGACCACCGACCCGAAACCATCGGCGATGCATGAAAGCGAAACCAGCGTTGTGGCCACGCTGGCAGCGGGGGGCGGGGCGGTGGCGCAGCGGGGCAGCCGCATGGTGGCGGCGGTGCTGTGGCAGCCGCGCGATGGCGGGCTGTATTTCGGCCGGCTGGCAGTGGCCGACGACATGCGTGGACAGGGCATCGCGCGCGCGTTGGTCGGCGCGGTGGAGGCCGAAGCGCGCAGGCGCGGGCTACCAAGGCTGCTGCTGTCCACCCGGCTGGTGTGGACGGATAATCGTCGCCTGTTCGCGGGCCTCGGCTTCGTGGAAACCAGCCTGCACGCACATCCCGGCTATGCCGCCCCGACGTTTGTGGACATGGAAAAGTATTTGCCTAGATATGGCTCAAGTTTCGCCTAGTTTTAAGCCTTATGCAGCGGTTATGCGTATGTTTGCTGCTGTTTAGGGCATAATTTAGCATCCGTTACCGCTGGCATGGTATGTGCTTGCCTATTGGGCGATCACAACGCGGTGATCCGGCCTCTCGCCGCCCCGCTCGGGCGCCCGGGCGGCACGGTTTCAATCCCATATCGGAGTGGCTCGATGGACTCCCAAAAAGCGACCAAGATCGACCTGTTCAGCTTTGCGACTCCGCAGATGCGGGCGTTTCACCTCACCTGGCTGGCGTTTTTCGTGTGTTTTTTCGCCTGGTTCGCGGTGGCGCCGCTGATGCCGGTGATTAAGGGCGAATTCAAGCTCAGCGCCGACCAGATCGCCAACATCAACATCGCCGCCGTCGGGATTACCATTCTGGTGCGGCTGATCATCGGCCCGTTATGCGATAAATACGGCCCGCGGCTGACCTACACGGTGTTGCTGGCGGCCGGCGCGCTGCCGGTGATGGGGATTGCCTTTGCCACGTCCTACCAGGCGTTTCTGATTTTCCGGCTGGCGATCGGGGCGATCGGCGCCAGTTTCGTCATCACCCAGTTTCATACCTCGGTGATGTTCGCGCCCAACGTGGTTGGCACCGCCAATGCGACGGTGGGCGGCTGGGGCAATGCCGGCGGCGGGGTTACCCAGTCGGTGATGCCGCTGATCCTGGCGGCGATCGTCAGCCTCGGGGTGGAGCAGACGATGGGCTGGCGGATGGCGATGTTCGTGCCCGGCGTGATGATGCTGATCGTTGCCGTGCTGTACTGGCGCTACACGCAGGACACGCCGGCGGGCAATTTCCGCGCGCTGCGGGCGCGCGGCATCGCGGTTGCCTCCGGCCAGGCCGGCGGCATGGCGATCTTCATGCAGGCGGTGGCGAATTACCGGGTGTGGATGCTGGCGATAACTTACGGCGCCTGCTTCGGGGTGGAATTGTTCATCCATGGCGTCGCCGCCAGCTACTATGTCGATCGGTTCGGCCTGTCGCTGGCCGGCGCCGGCATGGCGGCCGGCAGTTTTGGCCTGCTGGCGCTGTTCGCCCGCGCGCTCGGCGGCATCGCCTCGGACCGGATTGCCAGAGCGCGCGGGCTGGACGGGCGGATCTGGCTGCTGGTGGCGCTGCTGGTGGGGGAAGGGCTGGGCCTGCTGGCGTTTTCCACCATGGCTTCGGTGCTGCCGGCGGTGCTGGCGATGCTGGCGTTCGGCCTGTTCACCCACATGGCCTGCGGCTCGACCTACGCGCTGGTGCCGTTCATCGATCGCAAGGCGCTCGGCGGGGTGGCCGGCATCATCGGCGCCGGCGGCAATGTCGGCGCGGTGGCGGCGGGGTTTCTGCTGAAATTCACCGGCAACCTGCCGCTGGCGCTGTATGATCTCGGCTGGGCGGTGCTGGTCTGCGCCTGCTGTGCCGCGGCGGTGCGGTTTTCGGTGGCCCATAAGCAAAGCGAAAAGACGCTCTACGAAGCCGCCATCGCGCAGCGCAGCGCGGAAGCCGACATTGCCGTGGCGGCTACCGCCTAGGTCCCAGCGGAGACCCGCGGTAGGGTGCGCGCCGACCGGGGGGACAAAGCGGAATGTTGCGCGGCAATCGCTGGGGGCTGGCGCTGGCCATCGGGCTGGTGCGGGTTGGCTTCGGGTTTCAGTTGCAGACGATTGCCAGCCTCGGGCCGGCGCTGACGCACGCCTATGGCATCGACTACGCCATGCTGGGTACCCTGGTCGGCGTCTACATGGCGTCCGGCGCATTGGTGGCGCTGCCGGCGGGCTTCGCTGCCCGCCGCTTCGGCGATTATCCGGTGGCGGTGGTCGGGCTGGTGCTGATGGTGTGCGGCCACTTGCTGGCGGCGTCTGGCGGGGTGGCGGCGATCCTGGTTGGGCGGCTGGCGTCTGGCATGGGGGTGGTGGCGCTGACGGTGCTGCAGGGCAAGCTGATCGCGGACCGTTTCACCGGCAAGGAATTCACCCTGGTGATGGGTGCGATCGTCGGCGCCTTTCCGATCGGGCTGGGGGTGGCGCAGGTGGTGCTGCCGGGGGTGGCTGCCGACTGGGGGGTGCCGGCGGCGTTCCTGGCCGGGGCGCTGGCGGCGGCGGTTCCGTCCGCGCTGTTTCTGTGGTGCTGGTCGGACCCGCCGGTTGCCACCAC
>JAYTQP010000004.1:0-7024 GCA_043746675.1 Rhodospirillales bacterium
CTCGCCCAGATAACCCGGTGCACCCAGGTTATCTCGGTCAGGTCGAAGCTGTAATCTGGATGGGCTGGGTTAAGGCTACGCAACTCAATGCGCCGAGCCGAACGTCGCGCCAATTGTTTGGCCATAACCTCGCCCGCCAGTGTGCGGACCACAACCCGATCGCCGCGGCGCAGCGGGGCTGCCGGAGAAACGATCACCAGATCTCCGTCGCGAAACACCGGTTCCATGGAATCGCCACTGATTTCTAATGCATAGGCGTGCGGATCGCCGACTTCTGGCAAGCTCACTTCGTCCCATCCGCCACCGACCGGATAGCCGCCATCATCGAAATAGCCTTCGCCGCCGGCCTGGGCTAACCCAATCAACGGGATCCGCCGTGCAGTACTGGCGCGTCCACCGCCGGGCAAGGCACGGGCGCCGGTTACCAGCGCCGCGAATGCCTCGATTGTCACATTCGTCGCATCCAGCGCCTTGGCCAGGCTTTCCGTGCTTGGCCAACGGGCGCGTCCGTCGGGCATGACGCGCTTGGAGGGATTGAACGTGGTGGAATCGAGACCTGCGCGTTTGGCCAGGCCAGAAGGTGAAAGTCCATGTTCCTCGGCCAGCGTGTCGAGCGCTCGCCATATCTCATTGTGCTTCATAAGATTTTCGTCCGCCGGTTGGAGGCCGCTGCAAAACGACGCGATTCGGCGCGTCGTGACTCTAACGTTATAGGAAAGTAGAAATAGTTAAATAGGAAAAAATTGCCATTTAGCGATTGTCGTGGCCGATCCAGCGTGATTTTATGTTCTTGTTTCGTTCGCTGTGATCGATCTGTTGTCGCTCGAAAGGATTTTCCGATGAAAGCCAATTTCGCCCTCTATCTCGCGCCCCGTTCGACCGGCGCACGCCTCCGCCCCCATGGGGCAACGCCGTTCCGTTCGGCCGAGCAAGCCTGGCATTGGACAATGGCGGCCCTGATTGCGCGGCGCGACAGCGTTAGTCGCAGCGGGACCGGCGTTGCGCGACCGTGCGATCCGGATGACATCATTCGTAGCGTTGACCGGTTGTACCGCAACGGTCGCATTCAGCTTCATCACGCTCGCATTCTCAAGGTTTGGGGTGAACGCCAGGCGGCTCCGGACGAAAGATATCCGGCCGAGCGAGGGGAAGCTTTGGTATGGCGCGAAGCGCTGTACCAGATGGAAGCGCCCTTACGTAGAAAAGGTATTATTTCTTAAAAACCTATAAAATAGGAAAATAATACTTGACATGACAAGGCCCCGCCCTCTAACAATTCCCTATCGACGGGCGGACTCGGTCCACTTCATCGTCGATCAATCCTCTCAAGATGCTGCCTTCCTTACGGAGGCAGCCTTTTTTGTGTTATTTTCGTGAAGGATCACCGTCATGCGTGTCGCTATCCGTAACCTCTCAGTTCTTGCCTATGCTCAAGGCTTCACTCTCTGGCATTGTAAGGCCGCTGCTGCATCGCTTGCCGATGTGGTGGCTGACGGTTACTTCGACCCGGCGTCCGACATGTTGGCAGTTGGCGACATGCTGATGATTTCCGCCATGGACGCGGCCCGCGTTGTATTTGTCAGCAAAGTCGGCCAAGCCGGGGGGAATGAACGCGTGGTGGTGGCGGCGCTCGCGTAACGTATGGGCCTTTCCAACCGCGATGGTTTGCGGCAGGAAGCTGATATGACCGCGCTTCTTGCTGCCGCCCTCTCCCCCCTGCTGCGATGGCTCGATCCGGAGGACGCGCATGGTCTGGCGCTGCGTGGCCTCAAATGGGGCCTCGCCGGCGCGGACCGTACGCCGGATGATATGCGGCTCGGGGTCGCGACGCTGGGGTTGCGGTTCGATAACCCGCTTGGGCTTGCAGCTGGTTTCGACAAGAACGCCGTAGCCATCGATGGATTATCACGTCTGGGCTTCGGCTTTGTCGAAACCGGTACCGTGACGCCGCTACCGCAAGCGGGAAATCCACGTCCGCGTCTGTTCCGACTGGAAGCAGACCGCGCGGTGGTCAATAGAATGGGCTTCAACAACGCCGGACTGGCCGCCTACCTGGCCCGGCTACGGGTGGTCCGGCGCGCGAAATTGCCCGTCGGCGCCAATGTGGGGATCAACAAAGACGGCGCCGATCCGCTGCGCGACTACCCCGCGTTGGTGCAGGCGGTGGCGCCGCATGCCGACTATATCGTGGTCAACGTGTCGTCCCCGAACACGCCTGGACTGCGTGACCTGCAAAGCGAAGATCGGCTGCGTGGCATCCTGCGCGCGATCGCACGCGCTGTACCAGAGCGGCCGCCGTTGCTGGTCAAACTTGCGCCAGACCTCGCGGACGCCGGTTTGGCGGCACTCGTCGAGACCTGCGTGGCGGAAGGCGTCGATGGGCTAATCGTCTCCAACACCACGATTTCGCGCCCGTCGAGCCTACGGTCGCAGCAGGTCTCGCAGCCCGGCGGATTGTCCGGCGCCCCCTTGTTCGCGTTGTCCACCGCCGTCTTGAAGCGCGCCGCGCAGTTGGCCGGCGGACGCCTGGTTTTGATTGGCGTCGGCGGCATCGCCAGCGGCGAAGATATCCTGACCAAATTGCGCGTGGGCGCCAGCCTGGTGCAGATTTACACCGGCTTCGCCTATGGCGGGCCGGCGCTGATCCCCCGTTTGAAGCGCGAATTGCTGGCGGCGTTGGATCGCGGCGGCTTCGCCAATGTTACCGCCGCCATCGGCGCTGATTTGAGGGCTTCGTGATGCAATTCCACCCCGGCATGGCCGCGCTGGCCGCCGAATATGACGGTTTTATCCTCGATTTATGGGGTGTGGTGCACGACGGCGTGAAACCGTATCCCGGTGCGGTCGATTGCCTGCACCGGCTACGCGATGCCGGCAAACCGGCCGTGATGCTGTCCAACGCGCCGCGTCGGGCGGCCGTCGCCCAGGCTGGTTTGCGCGCCATGGGGATTGCCGACGATCTCTATAGCGGGATCATGACCAGCGGCGAGGCAACCCATCTTCTGCTGCGCGACCGCGCCGATCCCTGGTTCGCCGCGCTTGGCCGACGGGTCTACCATCTCGGCCCGCTTCGCGATCGCACCGTGATCGAGGGTTTGGACCTGGAACTGGTCGAACACCCCGCAGCGGCCGACTTCGTGCTGAATACCGGCCCGGACGATGCCGGCGGCCCCACTGAGGCCGAGCAATGGGATCCGCTGCTGCAAGCATTCCGTGGCGCCGATCTCAAGATGATTTGCGCCAATCCCGACTTGGAAGTGATGCGCGGACCGCTGCGCCTTATTTGCGCCGGCTTGCTGACCCAACGCTATGAAGCGTTGGGCGGCGAGGCACGCTGGATCGGCAAGCCCGATCCGGCGATTTACGCGCCGGTACAGCGCATGCTCGGGGTCGAAAAATCACGCATTCTGGCAGTGGGCGACACGCTGCGGACCGATCTGGCCGGCGCGGCGTCGGTCGGGATAGCCAGTTGCTGGGTGCTTGGCGGCATCCACGCCGATGATTTTGCCGATCACACTGCGGCGGCATCGCATGCGCGGGCGAACGATTTTGCGCCGCGCGCCCTGGTGCAGAGCTTTAGCTGGTAGCCAATATCCGGCCGGCAACCGCGTCCAGCTTCGCCATCAACGCCGGGTCACGTCGCTCTGGTGCGGTGATGATCGCATATTCCAGTGCGCGATCGCAGCCGGCCGGGCAGGGGGCGCGCGGCGCGCTGATCCGCGGCACGAGATTGCGCACTAGGCTGCGGGCGTTGTCGGCGTTGGCGAGCAAGGTTTTCACCACCAGATCGACCGTTACCGCATCGTGGTCGGGATGCCAGCAATCATAGTCCGTCACCATCGCCACCGTCGCATAGCAAAGCTCCGCCTCACGCGCGAGCTTGGCTTCCGGCATATTGGTCATGCCGATCACCGAACAGCCCCAACTGCGGTAGAGCTGGCTTTCGGCCTTGGTCGAGAATTGCGGGCCTTCCATCACTAGATAGGTGCCGCCGCGTGTCACTGGCAACGCGAGCGCGCGCGCGGCCGCCTCCAACGCGTCGCCCAGGCGCGGGCACACTGGATCGGCGACCGATACGTGCGCCACACAGCCATCGCCGAAAAAGCTTTTCTCGCGGGCAAAGCTGCGGTCGATGAACTGGTCGACAATTACGAAATGTCCGGGCGGCAATTCTTCCCGCAGGCTGCCGACGGCCGACAGTGAAATCAGGTCGGTGCAGCCGGCGCGCTTCATCGCATCGATATTGGCGCGATAATTCAGATGGCTCGGCGATAGCGGATGGCCGCGTCCATGTCGGGGCAGGAACACGCAGCGCGTGCCGTCCAAGGTTCCCTCCAGCAATTCGTCGGACGGGTCGCCCCAGGGCGTGTTGACCTTGCGCCAAGCCTGGTGTTGCAGCCCGTCGATATCGTAAATGCCGGAGCCGCCGATGATGCCGATAACCGGGTTGACGTTCGCGGAACGGGTCATGACAACCCCCTTCTGGTGCTGGAAATAGAACCGCCGCGTTCCTTGTGGAAACGCGGCGGTGTAAGGACTGGGGCGTGAAGGCGCCGATCAGTGATCGACGTCGGCCCACACTTTGCGCTTCACGGCGTAGCTGAGGCCGGTCATCAGTACGAGAAACAGCACCATCTTCACTCCGAGCCGCTTGCGCGCCTCCATTTCTGGATTGGCGACGTAGGCCAGGAAGGTCACCACGTCGCGCGCCTCCTGCTCGGTGGTGGCTTTGGTGCCGTCGGTGTATTCAACCTGATCGTCGTTGAGCGGACGTGGCATACCGATCTGATGGCCGGCATACATCGTGTTGTAGTACATCCCGTCGCCCATTTTCATGGATGCAGGTGGGTCGGAGTAGCCGGTCAGCAATGCATAGATGTAATCCGCACCGCCGTTGCGTGCTTTGATGATGACCGAAAGATCGGGCGGCAAGGCACCGTTATTGGCGGCGCGGGCGGCCTTTTCATTGGCAAACGGCGAGCGGAAATGGTCGGACGGCAGGGCCGGGCGATCGGCGGCCGACCCGTCATCGGCGATGCTCGGCACACTGAAGCCTGCAGCGATTGCCTTTATCGCATCGGGTTCCAGGCCGATCCCCGCGAGGTCGCGGTAATAGGCTTCCTTCAGCGAATGGCAGTTCGTGCAGACCGCAGTGAACACCTTGGCGCCACGCTGGGCCGAGGCCCGGTCGAAAGTGCCAAACGGTCCATCGAAGCTCCATTTCTGCTTCGCATAACTGATTTCCTCGTCGGCGAACGCCGAGGCGAGGACGACGGCGCCGAGCGATGCGGCCAACGTCAGGATTTGCAGCGCGCGCATCACATTTTCTCCATCGGCTTGGCGGCAGCCCCGCTGGGCAGCGGTCCTCCGCCCCCCGATATCACCGGACGGCTGATACTTTCCGGCAGCGGTAGCGGGCGTTCGAGCTTGCCAAGCACCGGCAGCAGCACCAGAAAGTGGAAAAAGTAATAGGCGGTGCCGAGGCGACCGATCACCACCCAGATGCCTTCCGGCCGATGCGCGCCAACCAGCCCCAGCGCCACCACCGCCAGCAGCAGTACCCAGAAGAAGATGCGGTAGACCGGTCGGAATTTGGCGCTGCGCACCGGCGACGTGTCTAGCCAGGGTAGCACGAACAGCACCGCGATGGCACCGAACATCATCATCACGCCGCCCAGCTTCGACGGCACCGAGCGCAAGATCGCGTAGAACGGCAGGAAATACCATTCCGGCACGATTTCCGATGGAGTCACCAGCGGATTGGCCGGGATATAGTTTTCCGGCGCCATGAACAGGTTCGGCGCGAAGAACACCAGCAGCGCGAATACCAGCAGATAGACGCAGATGCCGACGCTGTCCTTCATCGTGTAGTACGGATGGAACGGCAGCGTGTCCTGCGGCGACTTCACGTCGATGCCGAGCGGATTGTTCGAGCCGGTCACGTGCAAGGCCGCGACATGCAGGAACACCACGCCGACCAGTACGAACGGCAGCAGGAAATGCAAGCTGAAAAAGCGGTTCAAGGTGGGGTTATCCACCGAAAACCCGCCCCACAGCCAGGTGACGACGTGTTCGCCGACAACCGGAATGGCGGAAAACAGATTGGTGATCACGGTCGCGCCCCAATAAGACATCTGGCCCCACGGCAGCACATAGCCCATGAAGGCGGTTGCCATCATCACCAGCAGAATGACCACACCGATCATCCAGAGCAGTTCGCGCGGGGCTTTGTAGGACCCGTAATAAAGCCCCCGGAAAATATGGATGTAGGTGACGATGAAGAACATCGAGGCACCATTGGCGTGCACATAGCGCAGCAGCCAGCCATAATTCACATCGCGCATGATGCGTTCGACGCTGTCGAAGGCCATGCTGACATGCGGCGTGTAGTTCATCGCCAGCACCACGCCGGTGGCAATCATGATCACCAGATTGACCATTGCCAGCGCACCGAAATTCCAGAAATAATTGAAATTTTTCGGCGTCGGGAACACACCATACTCTTTCTGCATCATCGTAAAGATGGGCAGACGGGTATCGATCCAGTTCACCACGGGGTTGGAAAATTCGCTTTTATGCAGGCCGGCCATTGGTATGCTCCCGCTTGGGAAAATTGGGTTGGCGTAAGCGGAGCCGCTCAGCCGATCTTGATTTTGGTATTGCCCTCGAAAATATAAGACGGCACGGCGAGATTTGCCGGCGCCGGTCCATGGCGGACGCGGCCGGAGGTGTCGTACTGGCTGCCATGGCAGGGGCAGAACCAGCCGCCGAAATCGCCGCGCGCCTCGGTCGGTTTGTTGCCAATCGGCACGCACCCCAGATGGGTGCAGATGCCAACCACAACAAGCCATTCTTCCTTGCCGGCCTTCACCCGTGCCGAATCCAAGGCCGGATCGATCAGCGTATTCTGTGCCACGGTTTCGGCCGCGGTAATTTCTTCCTTGGTGCGATGGCGGACAAAAATCGGCTTGCCGCGCCACACCACGGTAATGGCTTGCCCCAGTTGGATCGGGGTTAGGTCCAC
>JAYTQP010000005.1:0-4512 GCA_043746675.1 Rhodospirillales bacterium
CTGCGCCCGCCCCAGCCCGCCGAGGGCGGCCGGCGGTCCAGCCGCAGGAACATCACATGCTGCGGCGTGGTGCCTGGCTCAGCGGGCGGCCGTCCGACATGCTCCAGCATCGCAACCCAGGCGCCCACCACATCCACCGCCCGCCGCTTCAGCGATGCCGCCGCACCTTCGAGGCGGCTGCGGGTGGCTTCGTCCAGCTCCGGCGCGCCGTCCTCAGGCTCGGCGTCCAGCCGCTCCGCCAGCCCGCGCTGCAAAATCACCAACGCATCCCGCAACACCACATAGGCACCGCGCAAGCCCTCCGCCGCCCGGCTGACCGCGATCAGCACCGGGGCAAGGTCGCATTCGACAACCCCGTATTCGGCTTCCCCGGTGGCCCGCGCCAGCACCTGTTGCCGCAGCGCATGCAGCAGAATCTCGGTCGGATTGGCCGCCGGCTCGGCATCGCCGAGCCGCTCCCACCAGCCATAGCCCGGCAACGCCCGGGCCGCGCGCAGGGTGGCATCCAGCGCCTGCACCAGGTGCGGCTGGCCGGCAACCAGGTCCTCCACCCGCGCGCTCAGGCCGCGCGCGCGCGATCGTGCCCCTTCCGCCCCCAGCAGCCAGCGCCGCAACTCGGCGGTCTCGCCGCCGGACAGTTCGGCCGCGAAGGCGCTATCGGCGGCGTCGAACAAATGATGGCCCTCGTCGAACACGTAGCGGCTCGGCACCTGGCGGTCGTCCAACCCGCCCCACACCGCCTGCGCCATCACCAGCGCGTGGTTGGCAACCACCAGTTCGGCCGCCCGCGCCCGCCTGATGCCGGTTTCGACGAAGCATTTGCGCCAATGCTCGCAGCCGCCATGCAGACATTCGCCGCGCCGGTCGGCCAATCCAGGCACCAGCCCGTTGCCGAACAACTCGCCGAACCAGCCCGGCAGATCGCCGCCCTGGATATCGCCGTCGCTGGTCGCCAGCGCCCAGCGCACCACCAGCCCCAGCGGTACCAGGTTGGCGGACGCCCCGACCGCATCCTGCAAATTCAGCAGGCAGAGGTAATTTTCCCGCCCCTTGCGCACCACCACGCGGCGTCGGCGCTCAACCGGATCGGGAAACAGCCGCGCCATTTCGGCTTCCACCTGGCGCTGCAAATGCCGGGTGAAGGTGCTGATCCAGACCGCCCCCTTGTTCTGCTCGGCCCACAGGCTGGCCGGCGCGATATAGCCGAGCGTCTTCCCGGTCCCGGTCCCGGCCTCCGCCAGCACCAGATGCGGCTCGCCCGGCAAAGCGCGCGGCGCGAACGCCGCGGTCACCGCCGCCGCATAGTCCGCCTGCCCGGGCCGCTGCTCGGACCCGCCGCCCAGCATGGCGGCGAGCCGCGTGCGCGCCGCTTCCGGCAGCACCGGGTTGGACGCCGGCGGCGGCAGCGGCGCGGCATCCTCCCATTCCGGCAGCCGACGCCAAACCCGCAACGTCTCCGGCATCGGCGCCGCGTTCGGCTTGCCCAGCGCCGCCAGCACGTATGGCGCCCAGCCCCAGCGGCCAGCCTTGCCCATATGGGCGGCGAGGCCCGCCGCTTCCTTGTTGATCGCCAGATCGCGCCCCGCCGACAGCCGCGCCAGCAGCGCCTGGGCCAGATCCTGCAACAGCAGCGCCGCATCCTCCGTCGACCCGGACGGCACATCCATATCGAGCGCCAAGGCCAGCCCGCGCGGCGTCGGCGCCACCGGCCTCGCCGGCAGCACAAAGGCAAACAATTCCAGCAGATCGAGCGCCGGCAGCGCCACCACCCCCAGCCGCCGCCAGGTCGCCGGCGCATGCACCAGCAATGGCGGCGGCGCCTCGGCCAGATAGCGCGCCGCCTCGGCCGGCGGCAGATCGAGCACCTCCCCGTCGATGGTCAGGATCGCCGCCCGCCCGATGCCGGCAACGACGGCCGGCGCATCGGGAAGAGCCAGCGTTACGGGAGGGGGAGCAGCCATTGGGCGCAGTATAGAGCGTGCCGTGGATTGACCAAGCAGCCCCCCGTACATAGTTTCCGCACCATGTCAGATACCAACGCCCACGCGCCAATCCCAAAATCCTGGCCTTTCGAGGAAGCCGCCAAGCTCGCCGACCGGATGGCGAATTCCGGCAAACCGATCGCTTTGTTCGAAACCGGCTACGGCCCCTCCGGCCTGCCGCATATCGGCACCTTCGGCGAGGTCGCCCGCACCTCTTGGGTCCGCCGCGCCTTCACCGAACTCACCGGCCTGCCCAGCCGCCTGCTCGCCTTCAGCGACGACATGGACGGGCTGCGCAAAGTGCCTGATAACGTCCCCAACAAGGACATGCTGGCCCAATACCTCGGCCAACCGCTGACCCGCATCCCGGACCCGTTCGACACCCATTCCAGCTTTGGCGCCCACAACAACGCCCGCCTGCAAACCTTCCTCGACGGCTTCGGCTTCGACTATGAATTCGCCTCCGCCAGCGCCTACTACGCCGCCGGCCGGTTCGACGCCGCCTTGCTGCAAATCCTCGCCAAACACGACGAAATCGTCGCCATCATCAAGCCCACCCTCGGCAGCGAGCGCCAGGCCACCTACTCCCCCTTCCTGCCGGTCCACCCGCGCACCGGCGTGGTCATGCAGGTGGTGATCGACCAGTTGGACCCAGCCGCCGGCACCATCTTCTGGACCGACCCGGCCACCGCCGAAAAGTTCGAAACCAAAGTGACCGGCGGCGCGGTCAAATGCCAGTGGAAGGCCGACTGGGCGATGCGCTGGCACGCGCTCGGAGTGGACTATGAAATGTCCGGCAAGGATTTGATCGACAGCGTCCGCCTATCGGGCCGCATCTGCCGCATCCTCGGCAGCGCGCCGCCGACCGGCTTCACTTATGAATTATTCCTCGACGAGCAGGCCCAGAAAATCAGCAAGTCCAAGGGCAACGGCATCGCCGTCGAGCAATGGCTGCGCTACGCCCCGCCGGAAAGCCTCTCACAATATATGTTCAACCAGCCGCAGCGCGCCAAGCGGCTGTTCTTCGACGTGATCCCGAAGGCGGTCGACGAATACCTCACCAACGCCGCAAAATCGCTGACCCAACCCGAAGCCGAGCGCACCACCAACCCGGCCTGGCATATCCATTCCGGGCGCGTGCCGAACGCGGCCCACTCGGCGATCTCCTTCGCCATGCTGCTGAACCTCGCCAGCGTGGTGAACGCCGAAACCCCTGATATTCTCTGGGGCTTCATCCGTCGCTACAGCCCTAACGCCACGCCGGACAGCGTGCCTATGCTGGCGCGGCTGGTGGACTATGCGCTGGTCTATTACCGCGACTTCATTGCCCCAAAGAAAAATTTCCGCCAGCCGGATGCCACCGAGCGCGCCGCCCTGCTCGATCTGCAAGCGGAACTCAGCGCCTGCCCGGCCGACGCCTCGGCCGAGCATCTGCAGAACCTGATGTTCGAGGTCGGCAACCGCCATCCCTTCGCCGAACTGCGGGCCTGGTTCGGCTGCCTCTACCAGGTGCTGCTCGGCCAGCCCGACGGGCCCCGCTTCGGCCAGTTCGTCGCCCTCTACGGCACCGCTGAGACCATCGCTTTGATCGAAACCGCCTTGGCTCGGGCGCCCGCCGGCACCGCCGCATGAACGATCCGGTAACGCGTTCGCCTGCCCGCCGCCTGCTGACCGTGCTCCCCACCCTGATCGGGTTGGGGCTGCTGGTGGGCGCGGTGTTCGTGCTGCAACGCGAATTTCGCCATCTGAAATGGGCCGACATCACCAGCGCGCTGACGGCGATCTCCTATAGCGCGCTCGGCGTTGCACTCGGCTGGACCATCCTCGCCTACGCCATCCTCACCCTCTATGACCGCGTCGGCACCATCTATGCAGGGCAGAAGTTGAGCTACCTGCGCGTCGCCTTCTCGTCGTTCTGCGCCACCACCCTGGCCCACAACCTCGGCGTCGCCGCTCTGTCGGGTGCGGCCGTCCGCTACCGGCTCTATGCCCAATGGGGCCTCTCGCCGGTTGCCATCGGCAAGGTGGTGGCGTTCTGCGCCTTCACCTATGGGCTCGGCGCGCTGCCGCTGGGCGGGGCCATCCTGATCTGGGAACCCAGCGCCATCCCGTTCTTCGGCGACCGCCTGCCAACGCTTGCCCTGTACGGCATCGGCGCCGCATTCTGGGCCGCCAGCATCGGCTACGTCGCGCTCAACCACTTCCTTCCGGCGATCCGCCTGTTCGGCCATGAAATCGCGCTCCCCGGCACCCGCCTGGCAATCATCCAGATCGCGCTCGCCAGCGCCGACGTTGCGGTAACCTCGGCGATTTTCTACGCCCTGCTCCCCGCCGCCGCCGGCCTCACCTTCTCGCGCTTTCTCGGCATTTACCTTGCCTCCTACTCGGCCGGCATGATGGCCAGCCTGCCCGGAGGCATCGGCGTGTTCGACACCGCCATCCTGCTCGGCCTGGAACCCTATCTGGACACCGCCACCATCGTCAGCGGCATCGTTGTCTTCCGGCTCTATTACTACCTCATCCCGCTGTT
>JAYTQP010000006.1:0-3165 GCA_043746675.1 Rhodospirillales bacterium
CGCGCGATCAGTTCGCGCCACACTGCGACCAGCACCGCATGGTTCTTGCGCGGTTCGAGGCTGCCGACACAAACAAAATAGCAATGCCGGTCGAGCAGCGCCTTTCGCGCGTCTCGCACCAGAAACGCTGGCGCCACCGGCAGCGGCAACACCAGTTGATGCGTCGGCGGGGTGCCGAGGGCAGCGACGATCGCGCGGCGCGCGGCCTCGGTGCTGGTCACCAGCGCGTCGGCGCGGGCGCGGACGGTCGCCAGCATCCGACGCGCCCAGAACGCCCCGGCCCGGGTGACCAAAGCGGGATGATCGATCTGGATGACATCGTGCAGCATGAAGGCGCAGGCGATATCGGGCCGGCGGGCGAGCCAGTGGGTTGTCAGCCCGCTGGAAAATCCTTGCTGGCCGGCATTGATGTAGAGCGCGCCAGCCGGCGCCCGCGAAACCGGCAGGCCGTATGAAAGCCCGGTCGCCCGCAATCCGCGAATGATCTGGCCGAAGCCGCTGCGTGGCGGGGGCGCGATTGGCGGCGGCAGATCCGCGCCGGCGAGCCAGGCGATGACCGAGGCCAGCACCGGATCGGCGTCGGCGTCGGCGGTTTCGGACCAGTTCGCCTGCAGAAACGCCAACCCGCGCAGCCAGCGTGCACGACCGAACAGCCGCATGCCCCAGGGCGTCGGCAGCAGCGCGAACGCTTCCCCCGGCCAATCGGCGGCGAAATGGGTGGCGTAGGCGAAATCCACCCGATCGATGCCGCGCGGGGTCGGGTTCGCCGCCGACAGGCAGAGCCTGGCGGCATCGAACACCAGCGCCGGCGCCGCGGTCACGCCGTGCGATCGCGCCGGCCGCGATCGAGCTGATCGAGCCGGCGGCTTTCGACCCAGACCATCCGCAGATAAAGCCCGAATACCCCGGCGAACAGCGCGACGCTGAAGGCGTCGATCAGCGCCAGCCGGCCGAAGCCGAAATCATGCTGCGGATTGCCGGCCAAGTACATCGCCAGGCAATAGAGTGCCAGCGCCAGTCGGATTTCGGTCGGCCCGACGCCGAAATAGCTGATTTGGAACACGCCGACCGAAACCGCTCGGATGAAGGTGTAGAGCGAGGCCAGCCAGTAGGCCAGCAGGCACAGGCAGGCCGAGGCGAAATGCATGTAAGGCGATAGCCCGAGGCCGATAAAGATCAGCACCTGCGCCATGATATCGACGTTGTGATCGATGAAAAATCCATAGGTCGGGCGCTCGATCCCGCGCAGCCGGGCGGTGTTGCCATCGAGCGAGTCGCCGAGCCAGCTCATCACCAGCCCGACCAGCGCGACCAGCATCGACGGCGGCCAGTACCAGGTTCCGACGAAGCCGAGCCCGGTGATCCCGGCGCCGAGCAGGCCGAAGCCGGTCAGACCATCGGGCGTGACCGCCTGCGGCAGGCGTGCGGCGATGCGCAGCATCAACGCCTTTTCGGTAACCGCCAGCCAGCTATGATGCACGCGGTGAACGACTTTCGGCTCATCCATATCGACCCATGGCCCCCGATTTTCCTGCGTGTCATAATGCGCTTCACCGGCCTGGACCAGCCCGGTGCCGCATTCCCGTTGCGCCGTCGGCGTGCGATAGCGTGTGGCAGGAGGCTTGCCATGCGCATCGCCGTGTTTACCCTCGAAGCGCTTGCCGCCGCCGAGGCGGTCAGCCGCTTCATCGCTGCCGAGGCTGGCCGGATCGTGTTGGTTGGGCTGTCCGACCCGTATCGTCCGGCGATGGGTGGCATGGTCGGGCAGACCTGGCGGCATATTCGCCGGTCCGGCCTGGGCTTTCTGCCTTATCTGGCCACCAATTTCACCTTGCCGGAAATCGCCGGCGCGTTCGGGCGTGGGCCGGAATTGCCCGGCCGGGTGGCCAGGCGGATGGCGATCCCGGTGCAGCTTGTGGCCGAGGTGAACGGCCCGGCGCTGCATGCGGCGTTGCGGCAGCTTGCGGTGGACCTGATCGTGTCGTTTCATTTCGATCAGATTTTCAACGCCGAAACCCTCGCCATTCCCCGCCTCGGCGGCATCAACGTTCATCCTTCGCTGTTGCCGGTGCATCGTGGGCCGGTGCCGACGTTGCATGCGCTGCTCGCCCCGGTGCCGCAGTTCGGCGTTAGCGTGCATCGCCTGGCGGTCCGCATCGATGCCGGTGGCATTCTGGCGCAGACCGCCGTCGCACTGCCGGCCGGGCGCAGCGTGATCGGCGCTGCCGCCGCGCTGCATCTGGCCGCCTTGCCGCTGCTGCCGGGCGTGCTGGAGGCGATCGCCGCCGGGCGCGAGCAGCCGATGTTTCCGGACCAGCGGCCGTATTGCGGCTTTCCCAGCCGGGCCGAGCTTGCCGGCCTGCGTGCCCGCGGTGCCGCGGCCGCCAATTGGGCCGACCTGCGCGCGGCCTTTGCCCGCCGTGCGTGACTCCAGCCAGAGCCTGCGCTACGTCCTTTTCCCCCGTTCGCCAGATTTCCAACAAGGGTCGCCCGCGCCGCCATGACCAGTTCAAACGACATCCGCGCCACCTTCCTGGATTATTTCGCCCGCCACGGCCACAGCGTGGTCGAGAGCAGCCCGCTGGTTCCGCGCAACGATCCCACCTTGATGTTCGCCAACTCCGGCATGGTGCAGTTCAAGAACGTTTTCACCGGGCAGGAAAAGCGCCCTTACAGCCGTGCCACCTCGGCGCAGAAATGCGTTCGCGCCGGTGGCAAGCACAATGATCTCGACAATGTCGGCTACACCGCGCGCCACCACACGTTCTTCGAAATGCTCGGCAATTTTTCGTTCGGCGATTACTTCAAGGATCAGGCGATCCACCACGCCTGGACGCTGCTGACCAAGGACTTCGCGCTGCCGAAAGACAAACTCCTCGTCACCGTCTATTCGGAAGACGAGGACGCCGCCGCACTTTGGCGCAAGATCGCCGGCCTGCCGGACAGCCGGATCATCCGCATTCCGACGGCGGATAATTTCTGGCGCATGGGCGATACCGGCCCGTGCGGGCCGTGCTCGGAGATTTTTTATGACCATGGCGACCATATTGCGGGTGGCCCGCCGGGCAGCGCGGACGAGGATGGCGACCGGTTCATCGAAATCTGGAACCTGGTGTTCATGCAGTATGAGGAAGGCCCGCCGGGAACCCGCATTGCACTGCCGCG
>JAYTQP010000007.1:0-3333 GCA_043746675.1 Rhodospirillales bacterium
GGCCTGCCGGAAAACGCCGTGATCGTGCTGGTCTCGGCATCCCTCGCCTCCAGCTTCGTGCGCAAAAACCCGCTCGCCGCCATCGCCGCCTTCCGCGCCGCCTTCGGCGACCGCCCGGACCGGCTGCTATTATTGAAACTCAACCACGCCGATCATTTCCCGGATGATTTCGCCCGCGTGCGCGCCGCCGTTGGCGCCAGCGCCAACATTCGCATCGAAACCCGAACCTTCCCGCCCGCCGAACGCGACGCGCTGACCCAATGCGCCGACATCGTGCTGTCGCTCCATCGCAGCGAAGGCTTCGGCCTGGTGCCGGCCGAGGCGATGCTGCTCGGCCGCCCGGTGGTGGCCACCGGGTGGTCCGGCAACATGGATTTCATGGACGCCAGTTCGGCCGCCCTGGTAGACTATACCCTTCTCCCCGCCATCGACCCACGCGGCGTTGTGCAAGCCCCCGGCGCGGTTTGGGCAGAGCCGGACATCGCCGCCGCCGCCGCCCATCTGCGCCACCTCGCCGACCATCCCGAAGCCCGCGCCGCCCTCGGCGCCCGTGGTCGCGCCCTGGCCACCGCCCGGCTCGGCGCCGCACCGCTGGCCCGCGCGATTGCCGCGCTCGGCCTGGCGGGATGAACCATTTCCATTGCACCGCCCAGGCCAGCCAGCCGATCAACATCCTGGTCTGGCAATGGGGCCGCCGGGGCGGTGGCCCGCGCTTCGCGATCGGGCTGGCCGAAGGGCTGCGCACGGTTTCCGGCGCGCAGGTGCAGCTCTCGCTTTCCGCGCAGGCCGAGATCCTCCACGCCGCCAACCCGCCGGACTGCAACTGGCGGGTTCCGACCTATTCCACCCCGGCCAGCTTCTTCCGCCGCCTCGCTTTGGCGCCGCTGATGCTGCTCGGGCTGACCCGCCGGCTGCGCCTGACCCGGCCGGATATGGTGATCTGCGCCATGGCCGGGCCGCTCGACCTGCTGATGGTCGCCGCCGTACAGCGCGCCGGCAGCAAGTTCGCACTGGTGGTGCACGACGCCACCCCGCATCCCGGCGACGGCTTCCCCGGCCAGGCCGCCTTGCAGCGGATGCTGGTGCGCCGCGCCGATGCGCTGATCGTGCTGACCAACCATGTCGGCGCCGGCCTGCACGCGCAGGGCCTGGTCGGCGCCAAGCCACTGATCGTCTGCCCGCACCCGCCGCTTGGCTTCGGCGCCTCGCCGCCGCCGCTCGGCCATGGCGGCCGCTTCCGCCTGCTCAGCCTCGGCCGTATGCGGCCGTATAAAGGGCTGGACCTGCTGGCCGCCGCCCTGGCCAGCCTTGGTCCGCGCGACGATGTCGAAATCCGTGTGGTCGGGCAGGGGCCGGAAGCGCCGGAACTGGACGCCCTCCGCGCCCACGCCAACGTCTCCGTGGAAAACCGCTGGGTGCCGGAAGATGAACTTGCAACCCTGCTGGCCTGGGCCGATGGCATCGTGCTGCCTTACTGGGAAGCGAGCCAGAGCGGCATCGCCGCCGCCGCGCTCGGCGCCGGGCGCTACGTGCTGGCAACCCAGGTCGGCGGGCTCGCCGAGCAACTGGCCGGCGAGCCCGCTGCCGCTTTGTGCGCGCCGAACCCCGCCGCTCTCGCCGCCGGCCTGCGCGACCTGCTGGACATCAGGCGCTTCACCCCGCTGCCGCCGCGCCCCGACCCGCTGGCGGCGTGGCAGGCATCCCTGGTTGGCCTGGTGGCCGATTTGCGGCAAGTCTGAATCCGTGTTGCGATAGCGCCAAGCACCAAAGCGGGAGACGGCGGGATGAAGGTTACAGCAGGCATTCCCTACCAGGACTGGCGCGCCATCGGTCCGGCCGCGGCGGCTGCGGAAGCCGAAGGTTTTGAGGGCCTGACCTGCCCGGAACTCGCCAATGACCCCTTCGCCCCGCTGGCGATCGCCGCGCTGGCCACCGACAAAGTGCAGCTCGCCACCTCGGTCGCCATTTCCTTCCCGCGCAGCCCGATGATCGTTGCCCAGCAGGCCTGGGACCTCAATCTGCATTCGCGCGGCCGCTTCGTGCTCGGCCTTGGCACCCAGGTGCGCGCCCACAATGAGCGCCGCTTTTCGGTCCCCTGGGTTCACCCGGCGCCGCGCATGGCCGAATACGTGCAGGCGATCCGCGCCATCCATCGCTGCTGGGAAACCGGCGAAAAGCTCAACTTCGTTGGCAAATTCTACAACTTCACCCTGATGACGCCGGAATTCTCCCCCAAGCCCTGCGGCCTCCCGATGCTCCCGATCATGATCGCCGCCGTCGGTCCGGAAATGCAGAAGGCCGCCGCCCGCCACTGCGACGGTGTCCGCCTGCACGGCTTCGCCACCCGCAAATATATCGAGGACGTGGTGCAACCCGCGCTCCGCGTTGAGCTCGCCAAGGCCGGCAAAAGCTTCGAACATTTCGAGGTCACCGGCGGCGGCTTCATCGCCACCGGGCCGGATGCGGCAACCGTTGCCGCTGCCGCCGAAAAGCTGCGCTACCGCGTCGCCTTCTACGGCTCCACCCCCGCCTATCGCGGCGTCTTCGATGTCCATGGCGTCACCGAACTCGGGGTCAAACTCAACGAAGCCTCCCGCCGCGGCGCCTGGAACGACATGGCCGCGATGGTACCCGATGACGTGCTGGATTTGTTCGCCGTCCGCGCCACCTACGACAAGTTGCCCGAAGCCGTCGGCCGCCGTTTTGGCGGCGTGGCGGACGCCGTCGGCATCGATTTCCAACCCGGCGACGATGCGAAGACCCGCCGCAAACTGCTCGACGGCCTCAAGGAAATCCCGCAAACCTTCAAGGGTTTCAAAACCACCTACACCGGAGACACCGCATGAACGCCCCCGCTTATCTACCTGGACGCACCGTCCGCGACCAGGTCAGCCCGGCCGAATGGCAGGTCCGCGTCGACCTCGCCGCCTGCTACCGCCTGATCCAGCATTACGGCATGGACGAAATGATCGCCAACCACATCTCGGTCCGCGTGCCGGGGGAAGACGGCGCCTTCCTGCTCAACCCCTACGGCTACCTTTACGACCAGATGAACGCCTCCTGCTTCATCAAGGTCGATGAAGAAGGCCATGTCCTGTTCAACCCGACCAACCTGAAAATCAACAAGGCCGGCTTCGTCATCCACAGCGCCGTCCATAAAGGCCGGCCGGATGTGGATTGCGTCGTCCACACCCACAGCATCGCCGGCATGGCCGTCTCGGCGATGAAATGCGGCCTGCTGCCGCTGGCACAATCCTCGATGCGCTTCACCGACATCGGCTATCACGAGTTCGAAGGCCCCGCCTTGAACATGGAAGAACAGGCCCGCCTGGT
>JAYTQP010000008.1:0-2028 GCA_043746675.1 Rhodospirillales bacterium
GTCGTTGGCGATCCGCAAGGTGACCTTGACCCCGAGTTCCTTGGACAGATAGCCGACGAACGGCTGCCAATGGTCGATCATGCTGGTCGCGTTTTCCGATGGCACGTGGGCGTAGACCAGTTCCTTGTAGGTGGACTTCCAGCCCTGGGCGCGGGCCGCAGTGGTGCCGGCGGCACCGGCGGCGAGGGCGGTGAGCAGTGTGCGACGTTGGATCATGCAAGCTACCTCTGGGTTGGATTGAAGCAGGTCAGGCGGTGCCGGCAAGCACGCCGGCGGTCATCGGTGCCTCCGCGTGGTCGATCGCGTCGTGCGTTTCCATGCCGTAGATATCGCGCGTCACCTCGTCGGTCAGGCCCGCCGGCGCACCGTCGAACACCAGCTTGCCGGCCGCCATGCCGAGCACACGGTCGCAGTAGCTGCGCGCCAGGTCGAGCGAATGCAGGTTGACCAGCACGGTCAGACCGAAATGGCGATTGATCCGTTGCAGCGCATCCATCACCACCTTGGCGTTGCGCGGATCGAGCGACGCCACCGGCTCATCGGCCAGGATAATTTCCGGCTCTTGCACCAGCGCGCGGCAGATCGCCACTCGCTGCTGCTGCCCGCCGGAAAGAGTATCGGCGCGCTGTGACGCCAGTTCGGCGATGTCCATCTGGTCCAGCGCGGCCATCGCGATGATGCGATCGTCCGGCTTCCACCAGCGCAACAGCGCCCGCGGCGTGCTGGTATGGGCCAGCCGACCCATCAGCACGTTGGTCAGCACATCCAGCCGGCCGACCAGGTTGAACTGCTGGAAAATCATCGCGCACCGCCGATGCCAGTCGCGCAGCGCGGCGCCCCGAACATCGGACATGCGGCGATCGTCCCACTTGATTTCCCCCGCGGTCGGGTCGGTCAGCCGATTGATCATCCGCAGCAAGGTGGATTTGCCGGCGCCGGAACGACCGATCACGCCCACGAACTGACCTTTGGGAATCTCGACGGACACATCGTCCACCGCCCAATGTTCGCCGTAGCGCTTCGAGACGCCGTTGAGTACCAACATCCAGCCGTGCCGCCCGTGTTTCGCGCCAAGCCCCGATCATGGTCGCTGTAACCGAACTGTCAAATTCTTTCGTGACCGCGCATACGCGCCAGCCGAAACCAGGAGCCGTCGCACCGGGTCGATTAAGCGATTTCTAACCCGTACCGGTCATCCTGCGTCCATTCAGGAGGTTCCCGCCATGAGCTTTCGTCGCTTGATACTCGATGCGCTGCTGGCATTCGTCGGTTTGCTGGCCGTTATGCTGGCGCTGGTCAGCGCCGGATCGATCCTGACCTGATCAGCCGAACACCATCTTGTCGCGGTTGTCCTGCATCAGCTTGGACAGGCCCTGGATGGTCACCAGCCCGAGGCCACGCGGCACACTGGTTTCCGGATCTTCGGTGATATCGGGGTAACTGGCGCCGGCCACCTTGTCCCATTTGCCCGATGGCTTCTTGATCTCGACGTTGGCGACGGTGGTTTTCAGCACCAGCCGCACAATCGCCTCATCCGGCCTGGACGGGCGGGACAGGCTGAGATGGGCGCCACGGATTTTCCACCCGCTCGACAATGCCCATTGGGTCAGCTCGTCTTTGGTCATTCGGGGCTTTCGTGTCGGGATTGGAGCGGGTGAGGGGAATCGAACCCCTGTGTGCAGCTTGGGAAGCTGCCGTTCTACCATTGAACTACACCCGCGCCGGCGCGCTGATCGCTTATAGGCCAAACCCAGCCTCGGCGTCCAGAATGGCCAGCACGTCGGGGTGATTTTGTAGCGCCGAAGCTGGGCAAGCCGGACAAACCGGCCCGCGCAGCGCGGCTGCCACGGCGACGCTTTTGCGGCTTCCTGCTGCTACCAGCAGGATTTTCCGTGCCGACAGGATGGTGCGTACCCCCATCGTGATTGCCCGCCTCGGCTGGGTTTCGCCGTCCACGAAGAAGCGCCGGTTGGCGGCCAAGGTGGTTGCCGCCAGATCGGTCACATGCACCCCGCGATTGAAATCCGC
>JAYTQP010000009.1:0-2384 GCA_043746675.1 Rhodospirillales bacterium
CTGGATGGCGACGTGCATATGCGTATCCGTCCGATCGCGCCGCTGCTGGCGGCAATGCGCCGGATCGGGCTGGACGCCAGCAGTGCAACCGGCTGCCCGCCGGTTGTCGTCAATGGCCACGGCAGGTTTCCCGGCGGCCAGATCGAGATCGATGCCGGCCTGTCCAGCCAATATGTCTCCGCCCTGCTCATGGCCGCCGGCTGTGCGCAGGCACCGGTGGAAATTATGCTGGTCGGCGACGATATCGGCGCCAAGGGGTATGTTGCTTTGACGGTTGCCGCCATGCAGGCGTTCGGTGCGAAAGTGGCACAAACCGGGCCGGGCACCTGGTGTGTTACGCCGGCGGCCTATTGCGCGACGGATTATCATATCGAACCCGATGCATCCGCCGCCACCTATCTTTGGGCCGCGGAAAAACTGACGGCTGGCAGCATCGACCTCGGCATTCCCGCCGGCGCATTTACCCAGCCGGACGCGATGGCCTACGCCACGATCGCCGAGTTCCCGCATTTGCCGGCGGTGATCGACGGCGCGCAGATGCAGGACGCCGTTCCAACACTTGCCGTGCTGGCCGCCTTCAACGCCACGCCGGTCCGTTTCACCGGAATATCGAACCTGCGGGTGAAAGAATGCGACCGCGTCGCGGCCCTCGCCAAGGGCCTCAACACCATCCGCCCTGGCCTGGCGCGGGAAGACGGCGACGATCTGCTGATTGCCGGCGATCCTTCCCTCGCAGGCCAAACCCGGCCGGCCCGGATCGACAGCTTCGCCGATCACCGCATCGCCATGAGCTTCGCGCTGGTCGGTCTGAAAATTGCTGGCATCGCAATCGAAAATCCCGACTGCGTTGGCAAAACCTACCCGGCATACTGGGACGCGCTGGCCAGCCTCGGCGTTCGTCACATCAGGAGTTCTTTCGCATGAGCATATTTGACACCATCAGCGGCTTCCACCCCGAACTGACCGCGATCCGGCAAGATCTGCACGCCAATCCCGAACTCGGCCTGGAAGAACACCGCACCTCGGAAATCGTTGCCCAGAAACTGGCATCCTGGGGCATTGAGGTGCATCGCAACATTGGCCGCACCGGCGTTGTCGGCGTGCTGCGCAAGGGCCAGGGCACCGCCACCGTTGGCCTGCGCGCCGACATGGATTGCCTGGCGATGGACGAACAGACCAACCTGCCGCATCGCAGCCGGATCTCCGGCCGCATGCATGCCTGCGGCCATGATGGCCACACCACGATGCTGCTCGGCGCCGCCAAATATCTGGCCGAACACGGCAATTTCGACGGCACGGTGAACTTCATTTTCCAGCCCGGCGAAGAAGGTGCCGGCGGTGCGCTCGCCATGCTGGCAGACCGCTTGTTCGAACGTTTCCCCTGCGAGCGGATTTACGGCATGCATAACTGGCCCGGCATGAAGGTGGGCGAATTCGCCATCGCGCCCGGCCCGGCGATGGCCGGCGGGGCGTTTTTCGACATCACCGTTACCGGCAAGGGCGCGCACGGCGCCCGCCCGGAATCCAGCATCGACCCCGTGCTGGTCGCCAGCCACATCCATACCGCATTGCAATCGATCGTCAGTCGCAACGTGCCGCCGGCCGACCAGGCGGTGCTTTCGGTCACCAAGATCAATGGCGGCGACGCCTACAACGTGATCCCGCAAACTGCCGTGCTGTCCGGCACCGCGCGCGCCTTCAAGCGCGAGATTTTGCAATTGATCGGCGACAACATGAAGCGGGTCGCCCAAGGCGTCGCCGCCGGCTTCGGCGCCACCGCCGAGGTCGATTTCCGGGTGATTTTCGCCCCGTTGATCAACGACCTTCCCCGCGTCGCCGAAATCGCCGACGCCGCTGCGGCCGTGGTCGGCGAAGCCAACGTCGAACGGCAATGGCCGCCGCTGGTCGGCAGCGAGGATTTTTCCTTCATGATGGAAAAGATCTCCGGCGCCTATATTTTCACCGGCAACGGCGACACCGCCGAGCCGCATCATCCTGCGTACGACTTCAACGATGCCACCACCCCGTACGGTGCCGCGATGTTCGCCACTTTGGTAGAACAGGCACTGACCGTGTAATGCGATCCGCCGTAGCGGGGGAGGACAAGCCGGCGGCGATATGGCAGGCTGGGCGCAACCGATCGGGGAAGCCGCCATGCGCCTGAAACTGCTTGAAGACGCCGACATGAACGATGCCCAGCGGGCGGTCGTCGAAGCCACCGTGAAGGGCAAGCGCGGCCGGATGCCGCCGCCGACCCTGGCCTGGCTGCATTCGCCGGAATTCGCCAATCGCGGCCAGGCGGTCGGCGAGTTCATCCGCTACGACACTGTCTTCGGCCCCCGCCTGGTGGAAATCGCTATCCTGGTCACCGCGCGCTACTGGAC
>JAYTQP010000010.1:0-6422 GCA_043746675.1 Rhodospirillales bacterium
TGGCACTATGGGAAGCCGTTCTGCGCGATCATCCGCACGATATCCTGGCGCTTCGGCTGGCGCATTTCGCCTATTTCTGGCTCGGCCGAGTGGCCGACATGGCGGCGTCCATCGAGCGGGTGCTGCCGGCATGGACGCCCGATCTGCCGGGCTATGGTACCGTGTTGGGCTGCCGCTGCTTCGCGCAGGAAGAATGCGGCAACTACCAGGTGGCGGAGGCCGATGGACGGCGGGCGATCGCGCTCGATCCGGGCGATCTGTGGGCGGCGCACGCGGTGGCGCATGTTATGGAAATGCAGGGGCGGCGGCTGGAAGGGATCGACTGGATCAAAGGCCTGTCGCCGCATTGGCAGGGCGGCAACAATATCCAGCACCATTTATGGTGGCACTGCGCATTGTTTCACCTCGAAGAGGGTGATTACGACAGCGTGCTGGAATGTTACGACCAGCGCTTCCGCAATCGCGCCGCGCCGCTAACCGTGGCGATGCCGGATTTATACATCGACGTGCAGAACGCCGCATCGATGTTGTTTCGCTTGCAGCGTCAGGGGGTGGCCGTGGGGCGGCGCTGGGACGAATTGGCCGATCTGGCCGAACAGCGGCACGGCGATTGCCTTTCCGCCTTCACCCTGCCGCACTGGATGATGGCGCTGGCGGCCACCGGCCGGGCGACGGCGGCCGATCGGCTGCTGGACGGCATGCGCGCATTCGGCGCCGGCCGCAACCAGGCCGCCGCCATCGTGCGGGATTACGCGCTGCCGGTGACCGAGGCGGTTCGCGCCCATGGCGAAGGGCGGTTTGCAGAGGCTGTAAAACTGATGCGCCCGGTGGTGGGCGGCATGTGGCGGCTGGGCGGCAGCCACGCCCAGCAGGATGTTCTGGAACAGGTTTACCTCGATGCCGCGGTGCGTGCCGGGCAACGCGACGACGTGCGGATGTTGTTGCAGCGGGTGGCGGGGCGACGGCCGATCCCGCCATCGCGGTCGGTCGGCTGGGCGGCGGCGGCACGCCAAATCGGACTCTAAACCGGCATAGCCGGGTGACAGGTCACGAAACAGGTTGCTAGCCTTGTGGCATCCAGCGATCCGAGAGTGTCCATGCGTCGCCACCGCCGGCCGAGCCGCGCTTTAATCATCGTGCTTGGCGTTGCCAGTTTTGCGCTGTGCGTGGCGGCCGGCGCGCAGGCCCTGACCGACGATCCAGGCGCGATCTGGACCTTGCAGGGCGAGAACGCATCGCTGAGCACCGGCAAGGTTACCGATCGGTTTTACACCAATGGGGTACGCCTCGGGTGGATTTCGCCCATTGGCGGCGGTCCGGCGGCGCTGCAAAATCTTGGGCATGGCCTGCTCGGCGATGTCCAGCAGCGTTTCAGCATGGACGTGAGCCAGCAAATCTATACCCCGATTGCGACCCGGCTGCGGCTGCCGGTGCCAACCGACCGGCCCTACGCCGGCGTGCTGATGGCAAATTTCGGCCTGCTGGCGGACACCGCCAACCGCCGCACCCAACTCGGCCTCGGGGTGGGGGTGATCGGTCCTTCGGCTCTGGGGATGCAGACCCAGAACGGATTTCACGGTGTGATCGGGCAGGGCAGCAATCTCGGCTGGGCGCGCCAGATCGGCAACGAGCCGCTGCTGCAATTCACCGCCAGCCGCACTTGGCGGTTGCCATTGGGCACCATCGGCGGGCTGGAAATCGATGCGCTGCCGAACCTGTCGGTGGGCGTTGGAAATTTGCGTCTCTACGGGCAAGGCGGTGTCACGATGCGGCTGGGCCGTGGGCTGAACGCCGATTTCGGTGTCGCGCGGTTGCTGCCCGGCCTGTCCGGTGGCGATGCCTATTTGCCGACCGATTTTGCCTGGTATGTTTTCTTCGGTGCCAATGGCCAGGCGGTCGGGCGCGACATCACGCTGGATGGCAATGATTTCGTCGCCGGCGCATCGGTTCGCCGGCTGCCGCTGCTTGCCGAAGCACAGGCCGGCTTCGCGGTGATGGCTTGGGGGATGCGGTTGAGCTATACGCATGTGGTGCAAACACAGCAGTTCCAGCACCAACACGGCGGGCTGCATCAGCTTGGCTCGCTGGCGCTGTCGGCGCGGTTTTGATCGGACGTTACCATGCGCATCGCCGTGATTGCCCCTGGGATGATGGGGGGCGCCATTGCCCAACGCCTGCACGCCTGCCGGGCGCAGGTGGCGGTAACCCTGGAAGGCCGTTCGGCGGCGAGTGCGGCCCGCGCCGCCGGGCTGATGACGCACCCGACCGAGGCCGCGCTGGTCGGCTGGGCCGATCTGGTGCTTTCGGTGCTGCCGCCCGGCGCTGCGCTGGCGCTCGCCGAACGACTGGCGCCGATCCTGGTGCCGCGTGGCGGCGATGTAACCTTTGCCGATTGCAATGCGGTCAGCCCGGCCAAGGTGCAGGCCATTGCCGCGGTTCTACCCGGCGTCAAATTCGTCGATATCGGCATTATCGGTGGGCCACCGCGCAACGACGACAGCGGGCCGCGCCTTTATGCGTCCGGCGCTGATGCCGAAGGGCTCATTGGCCTGGGCGACCGCGGCATCGATCTGCGCGTGATCGAAGGCGGCGTTGGCGGCGCGTCCGCGCTGAAAATGAGCTACGCCGGCATCACCAAAGGCATTACCGCGCTGGGCAGCGCGATGGCGCTGGGGGCGGCGCAGGCTGGTGCTGGAGAAGCGTTGCGCGCCGAACTCGGCGCCAGCCAGCCGGATATTTTGCGTTACCTGCAGCGCAGCGTGCCGGACATGTTCTCCAAGGCCTATCGCTGGGTGGCGGAGATGGAGGAAATTTCCGCCTTCCTCGGTGACCTGCCTGCGGCATCGATCTACCAGGGCGCCGCCGGGCTTTACCAAAACCTCGCTGACGGCGGGACCAACGTTGAAACCTTGCGGACTTTCTATCGCCGAGCGGAGAGCAAATCATGAGCGCGGAAGCTAGGATTGTCGCGATCGGGCTGATGGTTATGGGGCTGTCCGGCATGGCGGCGGCGCAGTCGCTGGCGCCGATTACCGCGACCAAAACCCGTAACCCCGGCTTCGGCGAAATGATCCGCATATCCCCCAAGGTCGCCTCGGTGGATATCCGCAGCATCACCATCGATCGTGGCCGCTGTGCCGGGATGCGCGTGGCGCTGATGGGCGATGAAGGCGTGTTGAAGACCCGATTGCCGTTCGAACTCGGCACCAACCGCTGGGTGAAGATCGAAATTTTCGGGCTGAGCTGCCCCGGCCATGAAATTGAAATCGAAACGGCGACCGGCCATTGGGACTTCCGGCTGGATTGACCCGGTAACCGCAATGACCGGCCCGGCAGAATCTGCCGGGCCAGATTGCGCCGACTGAGTGCGTCAGCATTGTGCAACTATTTGAACTTGCAGGTTTGTGCGCTGGCACGAAACTCGCTTGGTGCCAGGCACTGCAATTCAGTCGAGGTCGTCATGATCCAACCGGCATCCGCCGCCGCGTCCTATCCGCTGCTATCTCCAGGTGTCGGGTCTTCCACCGGCACCAACCTGTTCGCCGTATCCGCCGCGCCGCTGAGTGCAGGTGGCGAAGCGTCCGGGGCCACCAGATCAGGTGCGCCGACGTTTTCCGCCCAGCTTCAACAAATGCTGCTGGGCGCGCAGGAAGACCCGCGCGGCAGCAGCGCCAATGCGAGCACCGGCAGCGTCATGCCAGGCTACGGCCACCACCATCGCCGCCATCAGGTCGGCCCAGATGGCGCCCCCCCGGATGGCGCGCTCTCGGCTTCGACCGCCCAGGCGTTGCAATCCTACAGCGCGACGGTGGCGATACCTTAAGCCGCGCCCGGCGGCACCTCGGCCGCCGCCAACGCAGCGGCCTGTCGTGCCGCCAGCGCATCGGCGTCCCAGCCGTCGATCAGTTCGCGGTAAAGCTTGGACCAGTTCAGCTCCGCGCCCATGCGATGGAACACGCTGCCGAGGCCGACGGCACTGCGGTCCATCAGCACGAACTCGCGCGGCGGGCGTACCCCGCCGGTGCGTTTCAGCCCGGCATGCACGCGGGCGGCGACCTTCTGGCCGAAGCGCGGATCGTCGGTTTCATTGATGCGCCGCACCCGATCGTCCAGCAGCGGTTCGTAGAGAAAGCGTGCCCATTCGCCGAGCACCTCGACCTGCTCGTCGGACAGATCCTTGAAGCCCCAGGTGAGGTAGGCCTGACGCGCCTTGGCGGGATCGTCGTCGCGCACGGCTTCGTAAAGTTCCAGCACGCCGCGGACGAACTTCACCGGGAACACCCGGATCACGCCGAAATCCAGCAGGTTCAGGCTTCCGTCCGGGCGCACCTGGTAGTTGCCCAGATGCGGATCGCCGTGGATTACGCCGTAACGATAGAACGGCACATACCAGGCGCGGAACAGCGCCTCGGCGGTGCGGTTGCGTTCTTCCTGCGACGGATTTTCTTCCAGCCGCTGCGCCAGCGAACGTCCTTCCAGCCAGGTCATGGTCAGCAGCCGCTTGGTGGAAAGTGCCGGAATGGGGCTGGGCACATGCACATCGGGCGTATCGGCCAGCATGGCACCGTAGAGCCGCATGTGCGCCGCCTCGCGAACGTAGTCCAGTTCCTCCCGCAACCGCTCGGCCAGTTCGGCATAAACATCGTCATGCTGAATGGCGCCGTCCATGCGGTGATAAACCGCCATCGCCAGCTTCAACTGGCGTAAATCGGCATCCACCGTGCTGGCCATGTCCGGATATTGCAGCTTGCAGGCGACTTCCCGACCATCGGGCAAGGTCGCGCGGTGCACCTGCCCCAGCGAGGCCGCCGCGGCGGCGGTTTGCGAGAAGGTGGAAAACTGTTTCACCCAGTCCGGGCCAAGCTCGCCCTGCATCCGCCGGCGCACGAAGCCGCCGCCCATCGGTGGGGCGTTGGCCTGTAGCTGGGAAAGCTCGTCGGCATATTCTTCCGGCAGCGCATCCGGCACGGTGGACAGGAATTGCGCCACCTTCATCAGCGGGCCTTTCAGTCCGCCGAGGATGGTCTTGAGGTCCTCCGCGTGCCCGGCGCGGTTGGTCTTGATGCCGAAAGCGCGTTCGCCGATCACCCGGGCGGCAATGCCGCCGACGGCGCCGGATGTGCGCGCGAAGCGCCAGGCTTCACCAAGCAGATTGCCGCGCTCTTCCTTGTCCGCCATTAGGATATCGCCTCCAGCTCGTCGATGAAGCCGGATATGATGTCCAGGCCGCGCCGCCAGAAGCCGGGGTCGGACGCATCGAGCCCGAACGGCGCCAGCAATTCCTTGTGCCGCAAGGTGCCGCCGGCGTTAAGCATCTCCAGATATTTCGCCACGAACGCCTCGCCACGGCCCACTTGCAGTTCGGACTGATAGACGGAATACAGCGCATTCACCAGGCAATCGCCAAAAGCGTAGGCATAGACATAGAACGGTGAATGAATGAAGTGCGGCACATAGGCCCAGAAGACGTTATAATCCGGGGTGAATTCGAACGCCGGCCCCAGGCTTTCGGCTTGCACATCCATCCAGATTTCGCCGATCCGTTCCGCCATCAGTTCGCCGTTGCGGCGTTCGTCGTGCAGCCGCGCTTCAAACCGATAAAACGCGATCTGCCGAACCACGGTGTTCAGCATGTCCTCCACCTTGCCGGCCAGCATGATCCGGCGGCGGGCGGGATCGGTTTCGGCATCCAGGGTGGCGCGGAAGGTGAGCATTTCGCCGAACACGCTGGCGGTTTCGGCCAACGTGAGCGGGGTGGACGACATGAAGTAGCCCTGCCTGCCTGCCATGATCTGGTGCACGCCATGGCCCAGTTCATGCGCCAATGTCATCACGTCGCGGGTTTTGCCGTGATAATTCAGTAACAAATAGGGATGCACATCCGGCACCGTCGGGTGCGCAAAGGCGCCGCCGGATTTGCCCGGCCGTGGCGGCACGTCGATCCAGGCATTGTCGAAAAACCGCTGCCCGACCGCCGCCAGTTCGGGGGAGAACGCGCTATAGGCGGCCAGCACGCGCCTTGCGGCGTCCGGCCAGGGGATTTCGCGATCATCGTCGCCGGGCAGCGGGGCATTGCGATCCCAATGCTGCAACTTCGTCAGCCCCAGCCATTTCGCCTTCATCGTGTAATAGCGATGCGACAGCCGGGGGAAATCGGCCACCACCGCGGAAACTAGTGCATCCACAACAGCATCTTCGACCATATTACCACGGTTGCGCGCGCTTTCCGGGCGCGGGAAATGCCGCCAGGTGTCGATGATCTCCTTGTCCTTGGCGAGCGTGTTGGTGATCAATGCGAACAAACGCTGATTTTTGGCGAACACGTCGCCGATGGCACGCGCGGCGGCTTCGCGCACTGATCGGTCGGTGTCGGATAATTTGTTCAGCACGGCCGATACGGTCAGGTCCTCGCCGGCCAGCGG
>JAYTQP010000011.1:0-6152 GCA_043746675.1 Rhodospirillales bacterium
CAACACGCCCCGACCTGCTCACGCCCAACCATTTGATCGTACGGCTGTTGAGCTACGATCCAGACGCCGATGTCGGCCTGATCCAAGCCGCCTTCGACATGGCGGCGACCGCGCACGCCACCCAAAAGCGCGACAACGGCGATCCCTACCTCACCCATCCGCTGGCGGTGGCGGAAATCCTGGCCGGCTACCGGCTGGATGCCGGCAGCCTGGCGACCGCACTGCTGCACGACGTGATCGAGGATACCGGCGTTACCCGGGAAGCGATGACCGCGAAAGTGGGCGCCGAGGTGACCGCTTTGGTCGATGGCGTGACCAAGCTGACCCGGCTGGAAATCAATTCCGACCGCACCAAGCAGGCGGAGAATTTCCGCAAACTGGTGCTGGCGCTGTCCCGTGATATCCGGGTACTGCTCGTGAAGCTGGCCGACCGGCTGCATAATATGCGCACCATTCGCGGTGCGCGCGAGGATAAGCGTACCCGCATCGCCCGCGAGACGATGGAAATCTACGCCCCGCTGGCCGAGCGGATCGGTATGGATTCGCTGAAGACCGAGTTGCAAACGCTGTCTTTCGCGCAGATGGACCCGGATGCCTACGACAGTATCCAGGCGCGCCTGAACTTCCTGCACGGCCAGGGCGCCGACGTGGTGGCCGAAGTGCGGGAAGAACTGGCGCGGGTCTGCCGCGATTGTGGTGTGGCCGTGATCGAGGTGACCGGGCGGCAGAAATCGCCCTATTCGATCTGGGAGAAAATGCATCGCGGCAGCGTACAGTTCGAACAATTATCCGACATCATGGCCTTCCGCATCGTCGTGCCGACACGGGAAGCCTGCTACGCCGCCCTCGGCGCCGTGCATGCCGGCTATCCGGTGATCGCCGGGCGCTTCAAGGACTATATTTCCACCCCCAAATCCAACGGCTATCAGAGCCTGCATACCGGCGTGACCTTGCGCGAGCCGCGCAACCAGAAAATAGAAATCCAGATCCGCACCCGCGAGATGCACGACGTGGCGGAAAACGGTGTCGCCGCGCATTGGGTCTACAAGCTGAACGATGCCGCCGTGCAGGATGCGCAACGGTTCCGCTGGGTGCAGGATCTGCTCGAAATCCTGGACAATTCCAGCCACGAGGATTTTCTCGAAAACACCAAGCTCGAACTCTACCAGGACCAAGTGTTCTGCTTCACCCCGAAAGGCACCCTGATCCAGTTGCCGCGCGGAGCAACTCCGGTGGATTTCGCCTACGCCGTGCACAGCCAGGTCGGCGATACCTGCGTCGGCGCCAAGGTCAATGGCCGCATCCTGCCGCTGCGCCACGAACTGGCGAACGGCGACCAGGTCGAGATCATGACCGCGCGCGGCGGCACCCCAAGCCCGCAATGGGAACGCTTCGTCGTCACCGGCAAGGCGCGCGCCCGCATCCGGCGCTGGGTGCAACAGCAGCAGCGCCAGAATTATCGCGATGGCGGCCGCGCCGCGCTGGCGCGGGCATTTCGCCAGGAAGGTGCCGACGGATCGGAAAAGGCGCTCGAAGGCGGGCTGAAACCGCTGAAACTGGCGTCTCTGGACGATCTCTACGTCGCCGTCGGCAATGGCAACCTGACCGCCAAGGATGTCGTCGTCGCGCTCTATCCGGAACTGCGCCAGGCGGCCCGCTCGCCGCGGCTGCTGCCGGCCGGGCCGGCGAAATCCACCCGTGGCGACTTCAACCAGCCGATCACCGGGCTGGTGCCGGGGATGGCGATTTCCTACGCCGGCTGCTGCCATCCGCTGCCGGGCGATGCGATCGTCGGCATCGTCGCCACCGGCAAGGGGGTGACCATCCACACGCGGGGCTGCCCGACCTTGGAAGGCTTCGCCGCCACGCCGGAGCGGTTTCTGGACGTGGACTGGGCCGAAAGCGCCTTCCAGGCGGCCCCCGAAAAAGGCGCCAAGGCGGGCAAGGGCGAGGGCCATACCGGGCGGGTGCATGTAATGGCCGATAACGGGCCGACCACGATCGCCACCATCACCAATGCGATCTCCAAACAGGCGGCCGAAATCGTCAATCTGCGCATCGTCAACCGGCAGGCGGATTTCTTCGAGATGCTGGTAGATGTGGAAGTGCGCGACCTGCGCCAACTGGTGGATGTGATCGCCAGCCTGCGCGCGGTGCAGGGCGTGCATCAGGTGGATCGGGCGCGCGGTTGATGATCCTCGGGCTGGGGTCCGATATTTGCGATATCCGGCGGATCGAACGCACGATGGCGCGGTTCGGCGACCGCTTTCTGCTGCGGGTGTTTTCCGCGTTGGAGCGCAGCAAGGCGGATCGGCGCGATGGCCGCAACCGGGCCGGCACCTACGCCAAGCGGTTCGCTGCCAAGGAAGCCTGCGCCAAGGCGCTCGGCACCGGGTTTCGCCGCCGCGTATTCATGTCTGATCTGCGCGTGATCAACCAGCGCGGCGGCCAGCCGACGATGGAACTGCATGGCGGCGCCGCTGCGCGGCTGGCGCAACTGGTGCCGCCCGGCATGCGGCCACGGATCGACCTGACCATGACCGACGAATATCCCTACGCCTATGCCCAGGTGATTCTGTCGGCCGAACCGATCTGATCCATGCTATCCTGCACCAGCATTGCCTCGTTGTTGCTTGACAGCAGCGCGGCCACAGGGCTTCAACGCGCCACCCCTACCCGGACATAACTTTCCCGATGGCCAACAGCAGCATGACACGACGTTCCTCCGACGGCCTGGTCGAGAACATCAAGACCATCGTCTACGCCATCCTGATCGCGCTCGTGGTGCGGACGGTCGCGTTCGAGCCGTTCACCATCCCGTCCGGCTCGATGGAATCGACGCTGCTGGTTGGCGATTACGTGTTCGTCTCGAAATACAGCTACGGCTATTCGCGCTATTCGATCCCCTTCGCGCCGCCTTTGTTCAGCGGCCGCATCTTCGGCAAGGAACCGCAGCGCGGCGATGTGGCGGTGTTCCGCCTGCCGCGCGATCCGACCATCGACTATATCAAGCGCATCGTCGGCCTGCCCGGCGACACCGTGCAGATGAAGGGCGGGCAGCTTTACCTCAACCGCAAACTGGTGCCGCGCCAGCCGGTGGGTGAGGCGATCAGCACCGACCAGCAATTGCAGACCATGGTGCGCACCTATCGCGAAATCCTGCCGGTCGAGGGCAACCCGGCCGGACGGCCGCACATCGTGCAGAAAATGTACGACAAAGGCGGCTTGAACGACACCGAGGAATTCCTGGTGCCAGCAGGCCATTTCTTCGCCATGGGCGACAACCGCGACAACAGCTCCGACAGCCGCGACCCGACCGGCGGGGTCGGCTTCGTGCCGATGGAAAACCTGATCGGGCGGGCCGAATTCATCTGGCTGTCGATCGATCTGACCGATCCCTGGTGGCAGGTTTGGGACTGGCCGTTCGAAGTGCGCTGGTCGCGGCTGCTCAGCGCAATCCGCTGAGGTTTGTTAAAGGATGCCCTCGCGCCGCGCCCTTGCCACACAAAACACCGTGATTGCAGAGGGCATGCTTTGGCAAGTTTGAGTGCTTCAAACCCTCTGACGCCGGTGTTCGATGTTGCCGAACGCATCCTCGGCCATCACTTCACCCAGCCCGGGCTGCTGCGCGAAGCGCTCACCCATCGGTCCGCCGCCGCCGGCATTCGCGGCCAGCCGAAGGGCACCGGGTCGAACGAGCGGCTGGAGTTTATCGGCGACCGGGTGCTCGGGCTGCTGGTGGCGGAATGGCTGGCGGAGCGGTTTCCGGGCGAGCAGGAAGGTGCCATGGGGCGGCGGCTGGCACTGCTGGTGTCGCAGCCGGTGCTGGCGGAAATCGCCGAACGGGTTGGGCTGCCGGCGATCCTGACGGTGTCACCGGGCGAATCCCGTGCCGGCGTGCGCCAGCGCGCGACCGTGCTGGCCGATGCGGTGGAAGCGACCATCGGCGCGCTCTATCTCGATGGCGGGCTCGATGCCGCACGCAGTTTCGTTCGCCGCGCGTTCGAACCGGCAATGGCAGGCCAAAAGCAGCCACCGAAAGACGCCAAGACGGCGTTGCAGGAATGGGCGCAGGCGCGCGGCATGCCGCTGCCCGAATACCGCCTGGTGGCGCGCGACGGGCCGCCGCATGCGCCGCACTTCACCATCGCGGTTGCCGTCGGCGGGCAAAACGCGACCGGGCTGGCCGGCACCAAGCGCGCCGCCGAAATGGCCGCGGCGGACGAATTGATAGGGAAATTACCGGCATGACCCGTTGCGGCTTCGTCGCCCTGGTTGGCGCGCCCAACGCGGGCAAATCCACCCTGTTGAACCGGCTGACCGGCGCCAAGCTGTCGATCGTGTCGCCGAAAGCGCAAACCACGCGGTTTCGCGTGCTCGGCATCATGATGCACAAAAGCGCGCAGTTGCTGCTGGTCGATACGCCGGGGATTTTTGCGCCCAAGCGGAAACTGGATCGCGCCATGGTGGCGGCGGCCTGGACCGGGGCAGACGACGCCGATCTGGTGCTGCTGCTGGTGGACAGCAAGGCCGGCTTCACCGCCGGCGTGCGCACCGTGGTCGATCGTCTGAAGGCGAGCGGGCGACTTGTTTGGCTGGTGCTGAACAAATGCGACCTAATCCCGGCGACCCGACTGCTGCCGCTGATCGCCGCCCTGAACGCCGAACTGAACTTCGCGGAAACCTTTATGGTCTCCGCCAGCACCGGCGACGGCGTGCTGCCGATGCTCGATGCGCTGGCGCTTGCAGTGCCGCAATCGCCCTATCTCTATCCCGAAGACGATCTGACCGACCTGCCGGACCGCCTGCTGGCGGCCGAACTGGTGCGCGAGCAGATTTTTCTGCAAACCCACGAAGAAGTGCCCTACGCGTGCACGGTGGAAACCGAATCCTTCAAGGAAATGCCGGATGGCGCGGTACGGATCGAGGCGACCGTCTACGTTTCCCGCGCCAGCCACAAGGCGATCCTGATCGGCGCCGGCGGCACCCGCATCCGCGACATCGGCGCGCGCGCGCGGGGGCAATTGTCCACCCTGCTGGACCGCCGCGTGCATTTGTTCCTCAACGTCAAGGAACGCGCCGGCTGGGATGAAGAAAATGCCCGGCTGCGGGCGATCGGGCTGGACGATACAGCCTAACCCGCGCCCTGAAATGGCCCCCTGATATGGAATGGCAAGCCCCCGGCATCGTGCTGGAAACCCGGCCATTCGGCGAAAGCGACGCCATTGCCACGGTGATGACAGCCGAACATGGCGCCCATCGCGGCCTGGCGCGCGGCGCGCAGTCCCGCCAGGCATCGTTGTGGCAGGTCGGCAATTTGCTTGAACTGCGCTGGATCGGGCGGCTCTCCGACCAGTTGGGCAGTTTTTCCGCCGAACTGGTGCACGCGACCGGCGCCTATGTGATGGACGACGCGCTGGCACTGGCGATGTTGACCGCCAGTTGCGCCGTCGCCGCCGGGGCGCTGGCGGAGCGGGAAGCGCATAGCCTGGTGTTCGACGGGCTGTTGCGGCTGCTGACCTTGCTGCCGGAAGCGCCGCGCCAACTGGCGGCGCTGATCCGGTGGGAGGCGGATTTGCTGACGGAACTGGGCTACGGGCTGGATTTGTTGTCCTGCGCGTTGACCGGGGCGACCGAGGGGTTGGAATTCGTCTCCCCCCGGTCTGGCCGGGCGGTGAGCGGGGCAGCGGCGGGACAATGGCGGGAGAGGCTGCTGCCGCTGCCGCGCCTGCTGCTGGCGAACGCGCCGGACGACGGCGATCCGGTGGTCTGGCGCGACGGCCTGCGCCTGACCGGGCATTTTCTTGCCCGCGACGCCTTTGGCCTGCGCCATCTGCCGTTGCCGCAACCACGGCTGGCGCTGTACGACCGCGTTGCTGGAATGGTGGAGCGTAATACCGATGGCGCCTGACGATATGCCCGGACGGATCGAGGAAACAAGGCTGGCGGATGCGCTGTCCGAGCGGTATCTGGCCTATGCGATGTCCACCATCATGTCGCGCTCGCTGCCCGATGTGCGCGACGGGCTGAAGCCGGTGCATCGGCGGCTGGTCTACGCCATGCACCAGCTTCGGCTGGACCCGGCCTCCGGCTTCAAGAAATGCGCCCGCATCGTCGGCGACGTGATGGGCAAATACCATCCGCACGGCGAT
>JAYTQP010000012.1:0-5072 GCA_043746675.1 Rhodospirillales bacterium
CGCTGCAACCCATCGACCATGGTATTGAAGGCGCTCCCAAGGCGGCGGATTTCCTGCGGCACCAGGCCGATGAAGTTCGGCACTTTGGCTTGCGTGTCGCCGGCCAGAATAGCGTCCGCGGTGGAAGCGATGCGCCGCACCGGCCCGGCCAGGAAGCGGGCGATCAGCAGAGACAGAACGGAGGCGATGGCCAGCGCGATGCCGCCGACCACCCAGGCCACCCAGTCGATCTCGCGGGCGCGGCGCTTCAACTCGCTGAGCGGCTGCGGCACCATCACCCCCCAGCCGCTCTCCGGCACGTAGGAATAGCCGGCGATCATGTCGTCCTTGAAGGCGGGGGAAAAAAACGTGTCCACCCCGGTTTTCCGAGCCTTGATGAGCTTGACCGTGGACACGCCGGACAGATCGACCATGCGGGCCGCCCAGTCCTTGAAGGGATGCGCGATCACCAGGCCGTTGGCATCGACCAGCACAGCGTGACCGCGTTCGCCGAAGGCGATGACGGATTGCAGGCGCACCAGATAGTCGGTGTTGATCTCGCCGACCGCGAGCCGGTTGTTGGGCAATTGCTTGACGATGTAGAAGGCCGGCCGGCCGTTTGGATCCCGCTTTAGCCCGCTGAGGATCGGCTGGTCCTTGTCCGCCGCGGCGACCGGGGTTGCTGCCAGTCGCTGCAGGTCGGCAAACAAGCGTGGGGCGATCATCGCCGAGGCGGCGGACTTCCGCACCGGCAGGAAACTTTCGACCGATCCGTCGGCCGCCATCACGCAAACATGCACAAAGTCCAGCGCATCAAGAAGTGCCATCAGTCCAGGACGACCCGGATCGAGCGTGCCGCCAGCGAACACGCCCTGGAAGGTTGCCTTCACATCGACCACGTAGCGGGACAGGGTGGAGGTGAGGTTGCGCGCCACCAGCAAATGGCGTTCACGCACGGAGTCTACTTCGTGCTGGAAGGATGCCTGCGATTCCCAGATATCCAGGGTCAACACGGGGATCGCGGCAACCGCGGTCAACGCCAGAAACAGCAGATGTTGCAGCCGGATGCCGCCCACCAGACGTTTCCAAGGGCCCAGCTTTTCAGCCGGCACGCCGGCGGCATTTGCCAGACCGAGATCGGCGATCAGTGTCGCTTCGGTCACGGGCGCGGTCCAACGAAAATCCGGGCGACGACGCCCGAGCGACCGTCTGCTACCCCCACCGCGTCCGCCCACGACCTGCGCATCACCATTGCGGCGTGCCCCATAATTGCATCAATGCTGCGGAGTAACCGCTAATTCCCTGTTATTGAAGCACACGTCTTCCAATATCACAACCAGTTCGACAGTCGCCGCCCACCGCGAACCAACCCCTCGATCGCAGTGGGACGGCAGCAGATCGCGAGCACCGCCAAAAATTTTCCGATCTCAGGCGGCGGTCCGAACCCGGCGGTTCAAACCGAGGAGCCGAGGTCCGCCATCAGCAGCTTCGGCAGTTCCGGCGTCATTTTCAGGCCTTTGATCAGCTTATCCTGCGCCGGCATCATCCGCGCCCGCACCGCGGCGATTTCGGCGTCGCCGATTTCGACCACCGCGATGTTGTGCGCCCGCAAATTGGTGAGCGCCAGTTCCTGCGCGTGCGCCATGTTGGCGCGATAATCGGCGATGTGGGCGGCCCAGGTGTTCAGCACCAGTTTTTGCAGATCGGCTGGCAGGGTATTGAAAAACGCGTCCGCAATCAGCGGCACGTAGGCGTTGAGGTTCTGATGGTCGAGCATGGCGTATTTCACCCCGGCTTCCCAGAGCTGGGCGCTGGAACAGCTTTCATTGGTGGTGATAAGCCCGTCGAACGTGCCCTGCGACAGCGCCAGCGGCACATCCGGCCAGGCTGTGGTGTTCGGGATTGCCTCGAAAAAGCGGGTCCGCCAGGCCAATGCGGCACCACCGGCGTTGCGGATTTTCATCCCCTTGAGGTCGGCGTACGACTTGATCGGCTTGGTCGAGGAATACCAATGCTGCATGCCGAGTTCGAGCCAGGGGCCAAGCACCTGCAGCTTGAGCTTGTTACGCAATTGGTCGTTGATGTGCTGGCCGGACTTGCCGTCGATTGCCTTGCGCACCACGCCGATCGGCTGGCCGTACAGGGCTGGCAGGCTGGCGAAATCGCAGTCGGCGATGAAGCCGGTCAGCACCCAGGTGCCGGGCGCTGCCATTTCCACCTGTCCTTGCACCAATGCCTTGGTAACGTTGGCATCTTTGAACAGCGCACCGGCGTTGAACAGTTCGGTCTTGATCCGCCCGTCGGAACCGGCTTCCAGCGCCTTCAGATAGGCTTGAATGCTCTGCCCGCGCATGTGCGCCGGCGCGGTGTCCAACGAACAGCGGATGCGAAAACTTTCGGCGGCGCGGACAATCGCCGGCGTGGCCAATAGGCCCGAAGTAGCGGCGAATAGTCGGCGGCGGGTGAGCGATTTATTCATGCGTTCCTCCTGGAAACTCCGTTCTAGCAAACTCCGCGCCGCCAGACCAGATTGACGCGAAGGTGGCGGCTTGCCACGGTCTGCCGCAACCCGGGAGACACGCCATGGACCTGACCGCCCTGCCCTTCGATGTGGATACCATGCTGGCCGGGCTGCGGCCGTGGATCGAATGCGAATCCCCAACCTTCGACGCTGCGGCGGTCGGACGGATGATGGACCTGGCCAGCCGCGACCTGGTGCTGGCCGGCGCGCGGATCGAACGGATTGCCGGCCGCATGGGATTTGGCGACTGCGTGCGCGCAACCTTCCCGCACGCCTCCGCCGCCCCCGGCATCCTGGTGATGGGCCATATGGACACCGTCCACCCAATTGGCACATTGGCAAAACTGCCGTTCCGCCGCGATGGCGCGCTGTGCTTCGGGCCGGGCATCCAGGACATGAAGGGCGGCAACTACATCGCGCTGGAAGCCATCCGCCAACTGGCCCGCGCCGGCATCGCAACCCGCTTGCCGGTGACGGTTTTGTTCACCTCCGACGAGGAAGTCGGCAGTCCCAGCACCCGCGATCTGATCGAGGCCGAGGCATCCAGGCATAAATATGTGCTGGTGCCGGAACCGGCGCGCCCCGATGGCGGCGTCGTCACCGGCCGCTATGCGATCGCCCGCTTCAACCTGGAAGCCACCGGCCGCCCGAGCCATGCCGGCGCCCGCCCCGGCGACGGCCGCAGCGCAATCCGTGAAATGGCCCGCCAACTGATCGAAATCGAGGACATGACGACGCCGGACTGCACCTTCAGCGTGGGCGTGATCCAGGGCGGAATTTGGGTCAACTGCGTTGCCACCACCTGCACCGGGGAAGCGCTGAGCATGGCCAAACGGCAAGTCGATCTCGATCATGGGGTCGAAGCCATGCTGTCCCGCCGGGCGCTGTCCAACGACACTGAATTCAAGGTCACACGCGGCGTCACCCGCCCGGTGTGGGAGCCGGATGGCCGCACCATGGCACTTTATGACCAAGCCCGCGGCATTGCCCGCACGCTGGGCTACGACATCACCCAGCAGAGCAGCGGCGGCGGCTCGGACGGCAATTTCACCGGCGCGATCGGCATCGCCACGTTGGACGGCTTAGGCGTGTCCGGCGCCGGCGCGCATACGCTGGGCGAACATATCAGCGTGGACAGCATGGTTTATCGCGGCCGGCTGCTGGCGGGATTGCTGGCGACATTGGCCTAATCGCGGAAAATGAAGAACGCCGCACCGACCATGCAGAACGCGGCGTAGAGATAATTCAGACTGAGCGACTTGCCCATGAAGGTCACCGCGAAAATCGCGAACACCACCATGGTGATGATTTCCTGGATGATCTTGAGCTGCCCGAGGCTGAACATCCCGTAGCCGATGCGGTTGGCCGGCACTTGCAGCAGGTATTCGAAAAACGCGATCCCCCAACTGACCAGGATCGCGACCATCAAAGGCTTGTTCTCCATGGTTTTGAGGTGACCGTACCAGGCAAACGTCATGAAAACGTTCGAGCCGATGAGCAGTAGAATTGTCTTCACGTGAAACTCCCGAACACCGACGCGCAGCCTGCGCGAGGTTGGCGGACCTGGTTGTCCACGGCAAATGCCGCTTGAGTCGGCGGCGCGCATCCGCCAGCATCGCGACAGCCAAGAACAATAAGGACACGTCCGATGGATGTCGGCATTCAAATGGTTTTCGCCAGCTACGGCTGGACCGATCTTACCGACAAGCAGGTTTGGGACGAGGAAATCCGGCTGGCCAAGCTGGCCGACGATCTCGGCTTCAACGCGCTGTGGTCGGTTGAACATCACTTCAACGATTATTCCTTCGTGCCGGATAATTTCCAGTTGCTGACCTATCTGGCGGCGATCTGCCCAAATGCCGACCTCGGCACCGCGGCAGTGATTCTGCCCTGGAACAACCCTTTGCGGGTGGCGGAAAAAGCCATCGTGCTCGACATGCTTTCCGGCGGTCGCCTGCGCCTCGGCGTCGGCCGCGGCCTGGCCCGGCGGGAATTCGCCGCCTTCGGCAATTCGATGGAAGAAAGCCGCGAACGGTTTGACGAAAGTGCGGCGATGATCCTGGCGGCGCTGAAAACCGGTTGGATCGAGGGCGATGGCAAATATTACCAGCAAAGCCGGGTCGAACTGCGCCCGCGCGCCGCGCACGACCTGAAAGGTCGGATCTACGCGGTGGCATCCAGCGACGACAGCCTGGTCTCCGCCGCCCGGATGAACGCGCAAATGGTGATGTTCGCCGACCGGCCCTGGAATTTGCGGCTGCCGGCAATCGAGCGCTACCGCGAACTCTGCCGCGAATTCCATGGCGCCGTGCCCGGCCCGGTGCTGATCGCCGACTTCACCGTCTGCACCAACGCCGACAACGCCGAGGAACAGGCGCGGCGCTACATGGGATCGTTCGTGCAGAGCAACATCGAACATTACGAACTGATGGGTGAACATTTCACCACCATCAAAGGCTACAACGCCTACGCCCAGAAATCCGAAATCGCCCGCCAGACGGGGGTTTCCGGCATGATCGACGGGTTCATGAAAGCGGCGATCTGGGGCAAACCGGACCGCATCCTGCGCGCG
>JAYTQP010000013.1:0-2108 GCA_043746675.1 Rhodospirillales bacterium
ACCTGCATGCCGCGATGCAGGATCACCCCGGCGCCGAGAAACCCAACCCCGGTGGCGATTGCCCCGAACCCGGCGGCCGGATTGCCGGCGCCGTACAGCAGCGACAGCCGCGCGAAGCCGGCCGCGGCGGTGCACACCAACGCGCACGATCGCAACCCGCCGGGATGGCGGCGCCATTCGCGTTCCGCGCCGATCGCGGCCCCCAACAAGGCGGCGACAACGACGGCGAGGCTGCTTTGGGAGAGCGCGACCAGGTCCATCCCCTGCGATAGCACAGCCGCCCGGCGTTCGGCAGCATTGACCGCGCGCCGGCGCGGATTACGCTTGCACAATGTTGGGTGAGGGAGTTGGTCTGGTGGTTGCGCGCGCGTCTCGTCGGTTTGGCTGGCTGACCCTGCTGGTCCCGCTCGGCGCCTGCACCACCATGGGCCCCGATTTCGTCGCGCCGACCCCGCAATGGCAAGCCGCCAGCTTCGCCAGCACCCAACCTGCCAGCAAGGACGAGCCCAGCCAGCCGGTCGCCGCGCCGGTCGATCCGCACTGGTGGAAGCTGCTGGGCGATCCGGAACTGACCGCGCTGGAAACCCGCCTGGTCGAGGGCAATTTCGACCTCAAGCTGGCTTCGGCCCGGCTGGCGCAGGCCCGCGCGCAGGTCGGCGTGGCGCGCGCGGCGGAAACCCCGACGCTCAACGGCGACAGCGCCGCGAGCGAACTGCGCGCCAGCCGGAAAGGCGCCTATGCCTTGACCCCGTCGGCGGTCGCCCCCGGCTCACGGCTGCGCAACCCCTATGCGCTTTATCAGGCCGGGTTCGACTTCAGTTGGGAACTGGATTTGTGGGGCCGCGTGGCGCGCGGGGTGGAGGCCGCCCAGGCCGGCGTGACCGCAGGGGAGGACGCGCTGCGCGATACCATGGTGGTGGCCACCGCCGAACTGGCACGCGACTATATCAGCCTGCGCGGCACCCAGCGCAAACGCCAGATCACCCGCAGCAATCTCGAAACCGCGCGCCAAAGCCTGGCGTTGACGCGCGCGCGCGCCGCCGGCGGGTTGACCACCGACCTCGACGTCGCCAACGCCGCCGCCCTGGTCGCCACCATCGAGGCGCAGTTGCCGGCGCTCGAGCAGACCGAAGCCGAGCGCGGCAATGCCATCGCCCTGCTGCTTGGCCAGGCGCCGGAGACCACCCTGGCCGAACTCGCCGCCCCGCACGCAATGCCGCCGATCCCGCCGGCGGTGCCGGTGGGCGTGCCGTCCGAGCTTGCCCGCCGCCGACCGGACATCCGGATGGCGGAGGCGAAACTGCATATCGCCACCGCCACCACCGGCGCTGCCACCGCCGATTTTTATCCGCGTGTCATGTTAAGCGGGTTCGGCCAAATTCAGGGGTTGCAACTGGCCAGTCTCGGCGGCCTCGCGGCGGCCGAGGCCTATAGTTTCGGCCCTTCCGTCACGCTGCCGATCTTCGATGGCGGTGCCCGCAAACGCACGCTCGAACTGCGCCAAGCCCAGCAGCAGGAAGCCGCTTTATTCTATCAGCGCACCGTGCTCGGCGCGCTGCACGAGGTGGATAACGCGCTGACCGCCTACGGCACCGAACAGCGCCGGCGGGCGCGGCTGGAAGCGGCGGTGGCGCAGGGCCGTATCGCCCTCGGGCTGGCGCGGCTGCGCTATGAGCAGGGGGTGTCGGACTTCCTGCAGGTGCTGACCGCGCAGCGCGTGCTGCTGGCTTCCGAACAGGAACTGGCCGACAGCACGACCACGGTTTCGACCAATTTCGTGCAGCTTTACAAGGCGCTGGGTGGCGGCTGGACGCCGTAGAGCGCGACCGCCAGCGGGTTCCCTATTCGCCCGAAATATCGCGCCGTCGCCGGTCGAGTTCTTCCGAATAGCGGCGCAGCGCGTATTGCTCGGTCAGGATGCCGATCACCTTGCGGGTTTCCGGCCCATCGACGACGACGAGCGCGTCCGCCTCGGCTGTTTCGAACATCTGTACCGCGTCCTTGATGGTCATTTGCGGCAGCAGCACGTCGTTTTCGTTGTGCAAGATGTCCATCAGGGATTTGGCCTGGGTGTCGGCGGCGTGGGCTTCCGGCACGTGGACGATGCC
>JAYTQP010000014.1:0-5879 GCA_043746675.1 Rhodospirillales bacterium
CTTGTCGCGATGATCGTCGGCGAACCCGATGCCGGCCCCCTCGCGGCGGTGGTGGAGCGCGCGGACATCCGGCGCACGTCGCCGCTTGTGCGGCTTGAAGCCTGCGCCGTTCTGGCGACCCGGCTCGATATAACGCCCGCGCAAGCGGACGGCCTGTTCGACGACCTGCTGGCGGAGGCCGATATAGCGGTGGTTCCCATTACCGATGAGATCGGCAGGATGGCTGTCGCGTGCTTTGCGACTTATGGCAAAGGCCGCCACGCCGCGCGGCTCAACATCGTCGATTGCTTTTCCTATGCGTGCGCGCGGGCACTGGGTGTGTCGCTGCTGTTCAAGGGCGACGATTTTGGGCAAACCGACATCGAGAACGCGAACCAACCCCCGCAAGCAGGAGCGGATTTGACATGACAGCGACCATGCAAGTTCCCTCCGTCTCGGTTTCCTACGCCGCGAATGGGCGCTCAACCAAAGCCAATGAGCGCGGCATGCGGCAGATGCAGGAACGCGCCTATGAAAAGCGCGGCGAGCAATATCTGCTGATCAAATCGCCGCCGGCCTCGGGCAAAAGCCGGGCGCTGATGTTCATCGCGCTCGACAAGCTCGCCCATCAGGGCATCAAACAGGCGATCATCGTGGTGCCGGAACGCAGCATCGGCGCCAGCTTTCACGATGCGGCATTGACCGCGCAAGGCTTCTGGGCGGACTGGACGGTGACGCCGAAATGGAACCTCTGCGATGCGCCGGGCGGCGAAAATGGCGGCAAGGTCCATGCGCTCGGCGCCTTCCTGGCGAGCGACGATAAAATCCTGGTCTGCACCCACGCAACCTTTCGCTTCGCGGTGGATAAATTCGGCGTCGCCGCCTTCGATAGCCGGCTGATCGCGGTCGATGAATTCCACCATGTCTCCGCCAATCCCGACAACAAGCTCGGCCTCCATCTCACCGATTTCATCGCCCGCGACAAAACCCATATCGTCGCCATGACCGGCTCTTACTTCCGGGGCGATGCCGATGCCGTGCTCAGCCCGCGGGATGAAGGCAAGTTCGAAACCGTTACCTATACGTATTACGAGCAGCTCAACGGCTATCAGTATCTGAAGCAGCTCGATATCGGCTATTTCTTCTATGCCAACGCCTATGCCGACGATATTCTGAAACTGCTCGACCCCAGCGCCAAAGCCATCATCCACATCCCCAACGTCAATTCGCGCGAAAGCACCAAGGACAAGATCAAGGAGGTCGAGCATATCATCGAGGCGCTCGGCACCTGGCAGGGCACCGATCCCGCCACCGGCTTTCAGAATGTGCAAACCGCCGATGGCCGGATTTTGCGCATCGCCGATCTGGTCGATGACGATCCGGCGAAGCGCGAGCGCGTGTCGGCGGCGCTGAAAGATCCGGCGCAGAAGCATAATCGCGATCACGTCGATATCATCATCGCGCTCGGCATGGCCAAGGAAGGCTTCGATTGGATCTGGTGCGAACACGCGCTGACCGTCGGCTACCGGTCGAGCCTGACCGAGATCGTGCAGATCATCGGCCGCGCCACCCGTGATGCGCCCGGCAAAACCCGCACCCGCTTCTCCAACCTGATCGCCGAGCCGGCCGCGGTTCAAGGCATCGTGACCGAAGCGGTCAACGATACGTTGAAGGCTGTCGCCGCCAGTCTGTTGATGGAACAGGTGCTGGTGCCGCGCTTCGAATTCACCCCGAAAAACCCGCAGAACGGCCCTAAGCCCGGCTTCGACTACGGCGCCGGCGGCTATGATGCGGGCAAGAGCAATATCGGCTTCAGCGAAGAACAAGGCGTGTTTCAGGTCGAGATCAAGGGCCTCGCCACCCCCAGAAGCGCCGAAGCCACCCGCATCTGCCAGCAGGATTTGAATGAGGTCATCGCCGCCTTCGTCCAGGACAAGCCGGTGATCGAACGCGGGCTGTTCGATCCCGAACTGGTGCCCGAGGAACTGACCCAAATCCAGATGGGCAAGATCGTGAAGACCAAATTCCCCCATCTGGATGACGCGGATCAGGAAGCGGTGCGGCAGCACGCCATCGCCGCCCTCGCTTTGACCCAGAAGGCCAAGGAAATCGCCGCCGGGGCGGCGATCGGCGCCGACACGGCCAGCACCGCCTTCGTCGATGGCGTGCGCAAATTCGCCATGGATGTCCGCGAGCTCGACATCGATCTGATTGACCGGCTCAATCCGTTCGGCGAGGCTTACGCCATCCTCGCCAAAACCATGAGCGAAGACAGCCTCAAGCAAATCGCCGCCGTGATCGCGGCGCGCAAAACCAGCCTGACCCCGGATGATGCCAGGGCGCTGGCGGTGCGCGCGGTTGCTTTCAAGCAGGAACGGGCGCGCGTGCCATCGATCGGTGCGACCGATGCCTGGGAAAAACGTTTGGCCGAAGGGGCGGCGGCCTATATGCGTTTCCGCAAGGAAGGCCGCTATGAGTGATTTCGATGATGATGACTTGGCGCGTGAACTCGCTGATTTCGCCCCGCCGGACGCGCCCCATGGCCGGTCGCATCGCCAGGAGCGCATCATCGCTGGCTTCGAGGAAATTCAGCGCTTCGTCACCAGCCACGGCCGTCTGCCGCAGCCCGGCGAGGGCAACGATATTTTTGAGCGACTTTACGCGGTTCGTCTCGATCGGCTGCGCGCGCAGGACGAATGCCGCGAGCTGCTCACCCCGCTCGACCATCAGGGTTTGCTCGGCGATGCGCCCGCCACTGTCCAACCGCTCGACGACGATGCGCTTGCCGCTGCCTTGGACGGGTTCGGCGGTGGCGTGGGGGAATTGCGCCACGTCCGCAGCAGCAGCGAAAAACGGGCGGCGGAGGAAATCGCCAACCGCGAACCATGCCGCGACTTCGAAACCTTCAAGCCGCTGTTTCAGCAGGTGCAGCGCGATCTGGAAAGCGGCGCGCGCACGGCGCGCCCGTTTGTCAAGGATTCCGGCTTCCTGAAGGCAGATATCCAGGCAGGCCAGTTTTTCATCCTCGGCGGCCAGACCGTCTATGTCGCCGAGGTCGGTGCGCCGACCAAAGCGCCCAACGGTGAAGCCGATGCGCGGCTCCGGGCCATTTATTCCAACGGCACCGAGAGCGACCTGCTGCTGCGCTCGCTCCAGCGCGCGCTATACAAGGACGAAGCTGGCCGCCGGATCTCCGAACCAAGCGCCGGGCCGCTGTTCGACGCCCAAGCTGACGATGGTGATCACGCCAGCGGCACGATTTACGTGCTGCGCAGTCAATCCAACCATCCGCAAGTTGTTGCAGATCGGGAAATTCTGCACAAAATCGGTGTGACCGGTGGGACTGTACCTCGCCGCGTGGCCAACGCCAGGCTCGACCCGACATTCCTTATGGCCGAAGTCGAGATCGTCGCGACCTATGACCTCTATAACGTCAATCGGGCGAAGCTCGAGACACTGATCCACAAGGTCTTTGACGCGGCCCGCATGGATATCGAGGTAAAGGATCGCTTCGGACAGCCGATTAGGCTCAGGGAATGGTTCCGTGCACCGCTGCCTGCCATCGATGATGCGGTCAGCCGGATCAGGGACGGCACGATCACCCAATATCTTTATGACCCAACGGCCGCGAAACTGGTGCTTCGATCTGCGTCGACCGATTGATCGCCATCTCCATGCCGATGCCGGAGAGCCGCCCTGTCGGTCAGGACACAGAGGTCAATCGCCCGTCTTGCCAGTCACGCCCACCCGAGGCACCCTCGCCCCATGCAAACAATTTCCGTTCTGTCCGAAGCCCTTGCCGCCGGCAAGACCACGTCCCGCCAACTTGTTGAGGACTGCCTCGGCCGGATCGCCGATCCGGCGGGGGAGGGCGCGCGGGCCTTCATCAAGGTGGATGCGGCGGGGGCGCGGGCTTCGGCGGACGCGATGGATTTGCTGCGCAAAGTTGGCCGGGCGCCGGGGCCGTTGGCGGGTATTCCGTTCTGCGTGAAGGATTTGGCCGACATCGCCGGCCAGCCGACGCCGGCGGGCTCCAAGGTTCTGGCCGATGCGCCGCCGGCCAAGGCGACGGCGCCGGTGGTGCGGCGGGCGATGGCGGCCGGGCTGGTGGTGATGGGTCGCACCAATATGACGGAGTTCGCGTTTTCCGGCCTGGGCATCAACCCGCATTACGGCACCCCGCGCGCGCCGTGGGACCGCGCGACCGGGCGCATCCCCGGTGGGTCCTCGTCTGGCACCGGGGTCGCGGTGGCCGATGGCATGGCCTATTCGGGGCTGGGCACTGATACCGGCGGGTCCTGCCGCATTCCGGCGGCGATGTGCGGGATCGTCGGCTACAAGCCGACCGCACGGCGGGTGCCGAACACCGGTATTCTGCCGCTTTCGACCAGCCTGGATTCGGTTGGGCCGCTGGCCAATTCGGTGGCGTGCTGCGCGGCGGTGGATGCGGTGTTCGCCGGGCTGCCCTTGCCCGATCTGCAACCGCTGCCGTTGGCCGGTCTGCGACTGGCGGTGCCGACCAACTACATGACCGATGGGCTGGACCCGACGGTGGCCGAAACCTTCGACCGCGCTTTGGCGACCCTGGCGGCGGCCGGGGCGAGCATCATCCACCTGGCATTCCCGATCCTGGCGGAAATTCCGCGTGCCAATGCGGCCGGCGGGCTGGCCGCACCGGAAGCCTGGGCCTGGCATCGCAAGCTGATCGCGACCTCGGCGGATGACTACGATCCCCGTGTGCTCACCCGCATCCGTGGCGGCGAGTGGATGAATACCGCCGATTATATCGACGTGATCAACGCCCGCGCCGACATCATCACCCGCGCCAACCTGGCGACATCGGGCTACGACGCGCTGCTGATGCCAACCTGCCCGCTGCTGCCGCCGTCGATCGCGTCGTTGGATGACGAAACCGAATATGGCCGGGTGAACCAGTTGCAGCTCCGCAACCCCGCCGCCGGCAATTTCCTCGATCGTTGCGCGATCTCGCTGCCGTGCCACCGCCTGGGCGAGGCGCCGGTCGGGCTGATGGTGATGGGCGAGACGATGGGCGACGCAAAGCTATTCGCCGTGGCGGCGGCGATCGAGGCGGCTATTCCGCGTTAGGTTTGGGCAGCGCGATCCCGGCCAGCATTTCCCAGAACCGGATCACGAAAATATCGTCGCGGCCGCCCAGCCCGGCCGCGGCGGCGGCGAGAAAAAGCTGGTGCGCGGAGGATGCCATCGGCAGCGGAAAGGTGAGCGCGCGGGCCTGATCCAGCACGATGCCGAGGTCTTTGACGAAGATATTCACCGCCGACAGCGGCGTGTCGTCGCCGGCCAGCACGTGCGGCATGCGGTTCTGCCACATCCAGGAACTGCCGGCGGAGGACGAAATCACCTCGAACAAGGTTTGCGGATCGGCGCCGGCGCGAATGCCGAGCGCCATCGCTTCGGCGGCAACCGCGATATGCACCCCGGCGAGCAACTGGTTCACCATCTTGATCGTGCTGCCCAGGCCGGCGGCATCGCCGAGGCGCCAGACCTTGCCAGCGATGGCTTCTAGCACCGGGGCGGCCTGATCGAAGGCGGCTGTCGCGCCGGACGCCATCACCGTCATGCTGCCGGCCCGCGCCGCCCCGGTGCCGCCGGAGACCGGCGCATCGAGCAGCCGCAACTGGCGCTCGGCCAGGCGGGCATCGAGGCTGCGGGCGAATTCCGGGGCGACGGTGGTGCAGCACAGCACCACGCCGCCGGGGGCCATGCGGTCCAGGCAGCCATCCGGACCGAACAGCACACTTTCCACCTGCGCGGCGTTGACCACGAACACCACCAGCGCCTGCAACCCGTGCGGCAGGTCGGCGGCATTGGCCACCGCCTGGCCGCCGGCTGCGATCAGTTCGTCGCGCGCCGCCGGCCGC
>JAYTQP010000015.1:0-14138 GCA_043746675.1 Rhodospirillales bacterium
AGGTAATAAATCATTCCGGTTGCGATGGTTGCGGTTACCGCCAGCAGGCCGAGCCCGTGCACCGCGCTCGCCAGGGCGCCATCTTCATCGTGCGGCGCCTGGCCACCGGCAATGGCCAGCACCTGATCACGCAGATCGTTGCCGACCGCGCGCAGTCGGCGCCAGGAAAACCATGGCAGCAGGCGCCCAAGTTCGGTTTCGCCCTGCCGCACCACGGCCCACGCCCAGAACAGCATGATCAGCCCGACACTGGCGATGCCGATATATTCGTGCAGCATGAACATCGTCGAGGGCGCATCGCCGGGGAACGGCATGCGGATATAATTGCTGCCGAATAATTGATGCAGCACCATCAGCAGCAGCGCCAGATGCAGCACGCGGGTCGCGAGCGACCGGGCGGCGGGCTGGCGGAAATGTTCGGCGGAATAGGTTTGTTGGCGGGTCATGGTCATCCGTTACAGAGTTTAGTTGTAGATATTGTGGCAGGAGCTGCAATTTGAGAGCACGCGGGAAAAATTCGCCCGCAGTTCGGTGCGCCGGCCCAGTGTGGTGAGGGCGGTGCGCGAGTCGGACTGCAAGCGCAGGAAGCGCTGCCGGATATCGCGCGATCCGGCGCTTTGTCCGTTGACCGAGGCGGCGATGCGGCCGGCATCTTCGGCATAGCGGGTCAGGGTTGCACGCACGGCGGCTTCGTCGAAATGCATCTGCCCGTTCAGCATGGCGCGGGTGGTGCGGGCATCGACGCGCCAGTTATGCATCATCCCGCGCAAGGTGGTGGTGGCCAACACTGCGCAGGGGGCGGCGGCCACCAGCACGGCGAGGCCAAACCCGATCAGTCCACGTCGCATAGATAGGCGCTCCTTCGTTCACCAAGGAGCATCATTGCAGACGAAGCTTACAGCCACCTGAGTGTCTGATCAGAACGCGTATCGCGGCTCGCGCATTCCGTTCACGCCGACCTCGATCGCGAACAGCGCGCCCGCCAAAGGCTGCGCTGCGATGGCTTCAGCGCAGAGATTCTGCGTCGCTGAAGTGACGAATAATGTGGTCAGGTTCGCGCCACCGAAGGCGCAACTGGTGATCTGGGTCGCCGGTAGGTCCACCACCCGGTCGATCGTGCCGTCCGGCGCGTAGCGCACCACGCGCCCGCCATTGTAGTGGGCCGACCACAAATGCCCTTCCGCATCCACCGTCGCCCCATCCGGCACCGCCGGCGCGGCGACCTCGGCGAACACACGGCGTTCGCCGTGCGTGCCTGTCGCGGTGTCATACGGGAACGCCCAGATTTTGCGCTGCATGCTGTCGGCCCAGTACATCGTTGCGCCGTCCGGCGACCAGGCGAGCGAATTGGGGATTTCGACATCCCGCAGCATTACTGCGCAGCCGCGATCATCGAGCCGGTAGAGTTTCCCGGTTTTGCCGATCTCCGCCATTTCCATCGTGCCGACCCAGAAACGGCCCTGGCGGTCGCACTTGCCATCGTTGCAGCGCAGGCTTTTGCCGTGGTCGGGCAAATCAGCGAGTTTGCGGAAGCTCGCGGTCATCGGTTCGAAAATCGCGATACCGGATTTCAGTGCCAGCAGCACGCCGCCTTGCTCGGCGATCGCGATCGAGCCGATTTCTTCCGGCATCGGCCAGGATGTGACCTGCCCGCCGCGTTCGGCCCAGCGGCGCAGCCAGCGGCCGCGAATATCCACCCAGTAGAGCGCCCGTTCGCGCGGGCACCATAGCGGCCCCTCGCCGAGCAGGTCGGTGGTGGTTCCGATCCGTCTGATATCAGCCATAACAGCCCCGCTGCTTGCCGCCCGCCGCACCCTGTCACAAACTAGGCGCGGTTCAAGCGATGAAAGCATGGGGGAGACGGCGATGATCAGCAACACCGAGGGCGAGTTCCTCAACCTGCACGAGTTCATCAAAACCGCGCGGTTGAAGCTCAACAGCTATATCTGGGATTATCTGATCGGCGGCGCGGAAACCGAAACCTCGGTCGCGCGCAACCGCCAGGCGCTGGATAGCCTCGCTCTGCGGCCGCGGGTGCTGGTGGATGTGTCGAAAACCGATGCGAGCTGGGATTGCTTCGGCAAGAAAATCAGCCTGCCGATCTGCCTTGCCCCGGTGGGCTCGCTCGAATCCTTCGAGGCCGGCGGCGGCGCCAGCGTGGCGGAGGCCGCCGGGCATTATAACGTGCCGATGATGCTGTCCTCGGTCAGCCAGCCTAGCCTGGAGACGGTCGCCAAGGCCGGCAGCGGGCCGAAAATCTTCCAGCTTTATGTGCGCGGCGACCAGAGCTTCATCGACGACCATGTTCACCGCACCATCGATGCCGGCTACGACGCCTTCTGCCTCACCGTCGATACCGCCCATTACAGCCGCCGCGAGCGCGATATCGCCAAGCGTTTCCGCAAGCCCTGGCGTAGCGGCGCCGAGGAAGCCCGCGATCACCAGGCGCGGCTGAACTGGCAAAACGTCGCCGACTATAAAACCAAGTTCGCGCTGCCGCTGATCCTGAAGGGCATCGCCACCGCCGAAGATGCCATGCTGGCCTGCGATCTCGGGGTGGACGTGATCCATGTTTCCAACCATGGCGGCCGGCAGTTGGACCACGGTCGCGGCACCATGGATGTGCTGCCGGAAATCGTTGCGGCGGTCGCCGGGCGGGCCAAGATCTGGGTCGATGGCGGTTTCTGCCGTGGCAGCGATTTGCTGAAAGGCGTTGCCATGGGGGCCGACCTGATCGTGCTCGGCCGGCTCTATGTTTACGCGCTCGCTGCCAACGGGGCTTCGGGCATCGTCAACCTGCTGGAAATCCTGGAGGACGAGGTGCATGAGTGCCTCGCGTTGATCGGGGTGAGCAAGTTCGCCGAGCTCAACCGCAACTTCCTGCATGCCGCCTTGCCGGTTGTTGCCCCCGGGGTGCACAGCGCGTTTCCGCTGCTGCGGCTGAATGACGGGTATTAGTACGGGCGGTTTTCGATCGGCGGCGGGCTCGCTATCAGCCCCGCAGCCGGGCGGATTCGGTGCGCAGTTGCCCGCAGGCGGCCAGGATGTCGCGGCCGCGCGGGGTGCGGACGGGGGAGGAGAAGCCGGCGTCCATGACGATTTTGGCGAAGGCGTTGATGGCCTGCGGGGTGGAGGTTTCGTAGGGGCTGCCGGGCCAGGGGTTGAACGGGATCAGGTTCACCTTGGCCGGAATGCCTGCGATCAGACGGACCAGTTCGTGGGCTTCGGCCGGCGTGTCGTTGATGCCTTTGAGCATGACATATTCGAAGGTGATGCGGCGGGCGTTGGAGGCGGCGGGGTAGCGGCGGCAGGCGGCGATCAGGTCTTTGATCGGGTATTTGCGGTTGAGCGGCACGATTTCGTCGCGCAGTTCGTCGTTGGTGGCATGCAGCGAAATTGCGAGGTTGACGGCGAGGTCCGCCCCGCAGCGGTCCATCATCGGCACTACGCCGGAGGTAGAGAGGGTAATGCGCCGGCGCGACAGGCCGATGCCTTCGCCGTCCATCACGATGCGCATCGCGCGGGCGACGTTGTCGTAGTTGTAGAGCGGCTCGCCCATGCCCATCAGGACGATGGTGGAGAGCAGGCGCGGGGTTTCGCCTTTGGGCGAAGGCCATTCGCAGTAGCTGTCGCGCGCGGCCATGAACTGGCCGACGATTTCGGCGGCACCGAGGTTGCGCACCAGGGTTTGCGTGCCGGTGTGGCAGAAGCGGCAGGACAAGGTGCAGCCGACCTGGGAGGATATGCAGACCGCGCCGCGATCCTGCACCGGATCGGGGATGTAGACGGTTTCGGCTTCCTGGCCGTCGCGGAAGCGGAACAGGAACTTGCGGGTTTCGTCGGTGCTGGTCTGGATTTCGGCGACCGCTGGGCGACCGATGACGAAGTGTTCCGCCAGTTTTTGCTGCAATGGCCGTGCGATCGAGGACATGCGAGCAAAATCGGTGACGCCCTGGTGATAGACCCAGTGCCAGATTTGCTTGGTGCGGAACGCCGGTTCGCCGATCGCGGCCAGCGCTTCGGTGATTTCAGCCCGTTCCAGCCCGATCAGTTCGCGCCTGCCATCTTCCAGCACCGGCGGCGGTGGATTGAAGCGGGCGGTTTTGGCGAGAATGCGTTCGCGTTCCGCCGCCGTCAGATCGGAGATCGCATTCATTTCGCCGGGCAGGCTTTGTTGATCGCGTCGTAGGCGGCTTTGAAGCCTTTCAGGCTGAAATTATCGACCACATCGGCGGCTTTGATCACCGGGGATTTGGTGATGACGGTGGCCGCTTTCTGCATCGCGGCCACGGTTGCGCGGCCATCGCGGGCGAAGGCGTAGCGTTGGGCGGTGTAGAATTCCTGCTTTGCGCCATCGATCTGCACCGCCACGCTGGCGGTGGCGGCGTAAGCATAGCCGGCGCTCAGTGCCACCGCATCGCGGGCGTTGACGCGCTGGGTGACAGTCAGCACCACATCGCCCCGGCCGGCGAGCTTGCGCGAGGCGGATTTGGCCCGGGTGAGCGCGTAGCACACGGTTTGCCCGGCCTCGACATGGGTGGCGGCCTGCCAGTCCTCGAAGGTGCCGATCGATTGCTGGGTGGGGGGTTTGTCCGGCTTTTTGACCGCGGCGGCGATCGGTGCGGACAGCAGGGCGGCACCGCAAAAGGCAACGGCAACAGCGAGCGAGATGGGAACGGGGCGCATGGCGGACAGATACGAGCGCCGCCTCGCCAGGGCAAGTGCTGCCCCGGCACGGCGCCTATCGTTCTTCGTCGCTGCCTTCTACTTCGACATCGACGATGGCTTCCGCTTCGTCCTCCAACTCGGAGGTGTCTTCCAGCACGTCCTCGTCGGTGTCGTCGTCCGTCACTTCGACCTCCACATCGGCGTCTTCCAGCCCTGGCACCACGGCGGCCTTCGGGCGGCGCTTGTCTTCGATCGGGTTGCCGACTGCCCGCCGCACCCGCGGCTGCTCGATCGGCTGTTCGGAGTTGCATTTCGGACAGATGGCGGGTTGTTTTGTCAGGTCGTAGAAGCGGGCATTGCAGGACACACAAACGCGTTTGGTGCCGAGTTCGGGCTTGGCCATCGATCGCCTCACGACGGGTGGGGTAAAAGCCGCCTTTGCAACAAGGATCGGCCAGAGGGCGCGCCCCATGCCATTGCCGCCGGCCGCTGTCAAATGTCATGCGTGCATGGCACGCGAGGCGGTTGGCGTGCTAGGACTGCGTATGCACTCCGAAGCAGCAGGCCAGATCCTCGTGCGGCGGCCGGAATCACCCATTTCGGGGGCCTGGCGACCGCCAGGGGACGCGCTGATCGGCCAATGGGCCTTGCTTTGTGCCCTGCTGGCGGTAGGCGAAAGCCGTATTTCCGGACTGTCCGAGGCTGCCGATTTTCCGCATGTGATCGCCGCGCTGCGCGCGCTCGGCGCCCGGGTGCAGCGGCCTGCGCCGGGCATCTGGCAGGTTGCCGGGTGCGGTCTCGGCGGCGTTGCCGAACCAGCGCGCGTGCTGCAGGTGGGGCAGGACGCGGGTTTCGCCCAGATGCTGGCCGGGCTGCTGGCGGGGCATCCGATTTTCGCCGTGCTGGATGGTGAGGCGCGCCTGGGTGCCACCGCCAGCATGCGCCTGATCGGCGCCCTGCGCGGCGGCGGCGCCCGGCTGCGTGGGCATCGCGATGGTGGCCTGCCGCTGGCGGTGATCGGCGCGCGCGACGCCGTTCCGTTGGATGTTGCGATGTTGTATCCGTCTGCCCAGCTCAAAGCCGCCTTATTGCTATGCGGCCTCAATGCTGGCGGGCTGTCCCGCATCGTCGAGCCGGAAGCCACGCAAGACCACGGCGAGATCATGCTGCGGCATTTCGGCGCCGAAATCTCGGTGCAGCCGGAAGGCCGTGGCGCAACCATCCGGCTGCATGGCCAGCCCGAACTGCGCGCCGCCACGGTGATCATCCCCGGCGACGCGACCGTGGCGGCATTTCCCGTCGTCGCGGCGCTGCTGGTGCCCGGCTCGGCGTTGCGGGTGCGCGGCGTCGGGCTGAACCCGTCGCGCGGCGCCTTGTTCGATGCGTTGCAGGCGATGGGTGCGCGCATCACCAGCGAGCCTGCCGAAGCCGCCGAGCCGATCGGCGACCTCGTCGTCCAGCACGGCAGGCTGCGCGCTGCCGACACCGATTGGCATGCCGCGCCGGGTTTGGTGCAAACCTACCCGCTGCTGGCCGCCGCCGCCGCGCTGGCCGAGGGGACCAGCCGGCTCTGTGGCCTCGGCGCGGTGCGCAAGGGGGAACGTGCGCGGATGGCCGCGGTCGCGGTCGGGCTGCGCCAATGCGGGGTGCAGGCTGTGGTGGAAGACGATGATCTGCTGATCCACGGCAGCCGCACGCCGCCGGCGGGCGGTGCCGGCCTTGCCCATCGCGGCGACCCATTCCTCGCCATGGCCGGCCTTGTGCTTGGCCTGGTCGCCGCCGCACCGATCCGGGTCGATGATACCGCTGGCCTTGAACGCTGGTTTCCGGGCTTTCAAACCGATATCAACGGCCTGCTCGCCGCCGGCAGCCCGCCGGCGTTGGTGGCGGCATGAGCGCCCCACTGATCATTGCAATCGACGGCCCGGCGGCGGCCGGTAAGGGGACGCTGGCCCGCCGCCTCGCCGCAGCCCACGGCCTGCCCTATCTGGACACCGGGCTGCTGTACCGCGCCGTTGCCCGGATGGTGATCGATGCCGGCGGCGATCCCGCCGACGCCGAAGCCGCCGAGGCCGCCGCCGCTGCTTTGCAGCCGCAGGACACCGAACGCGGCGACCTGCGCGGCCCGCCGGTGGACGGCGCCGCCAGCATCGTCGGCGCACATCCCGGCGTGCGCGCTGGCCTGCTGGCGTTCCAGCGCGATTTCGCCCGTGCCGGCGGCGTGCTGGATGGCCGCGACATCGGCACGGTGATTTTTCCCGACGCGGCGGTAAAGTTCTTCGTTACCGCCAGCGCGGCGGCGCGGGGCCGGCGGCGCTGGCTGGAACTGCAAGCCCGAGGCGTGCCGGCGGACCGCGACAAAATCACGGAGGAGGTGCGCACGCGGGACCTCAACGACGCCGCCCGCGCCACCGCCCCGATGGTTGCGGCCGCGGACGCCATTCTGCTCGATACCACCGACCTCGATGCCGATGCCGCCTTCGCCAAAGCGATGGCGCTGATTGCGGCCCGCAACTCCTGAAACCCCCGCCGCATGCGCCGCATGGCTGAAACAGGCGGGAATTGCTTGACTCCGGGCCTTCTCCGGGCTTTCTGTGCCGCCGCGCGCGCCGGAACGGTTGGGCGCATCGGTTACGGCGCCGTCGTGTCCGTTTTTTTCATCCGGCCTGCGCCCACTGCATCAGCGGGGGCGTGGGCAAGTCGTGCTTTCCGCGAGGTGGTGCGCATATGCTGCGGTTCCGCAAGGGCCGCCCAAGGACAGTAACTTCCCTATGGCATCATCCGCCACGGCCACTCTCGATATCGAGAACGATTTCGCTGCCCTCCTCGATGAAACCCTCGGCAAGGACACTGGGTTCGACGGCTCCGTCGTCACCGGTCGCGTGGTCCGTATTACCGATGAGTTCGTCATCGTCGATGTCGGCCTCAAGAGCGAAGGGCGCGTCGCGCTCAAAGAATTTTCGATGCCCGGTGTCCCCACCGACATCAAGCCCGGCGACAATGTCGAGCTTTACGTGGAACGCTACGAAGACCGTGACGGCAGCATCGTGCTGTCGCGGGAAAAGGCGCGTCGGGAGGAAGCCTGGACCAGCCTGGAAAAGGCGTTCGAAGCGCAGACCCGGGTCAACGGCGTGATCTATGGCCGGGTCAAAGGCGGCTTCACTGTCGATCTTGGCGGCGCGGTGGCGTTCCTGCCCGGCAGCCAGGTCGATATCCGCCCGGTGCGCGATGTCGGCCCGCTCATGGGCCAGGCACAGCCGTTCCAGATCCTCAAGATGGACCGCGCGCGCGGCAACATCGTGGTCTCCCGCCGCGCCGTGCTGGAAGAAACCCGCGCCGAACAGCGCAGCGAGCTGATCCAGGGCCTCAAGGAAGGCATGATCCTGGACGGCGTGGTGAAGAACATCACCGACTACGGCGCCTTCGTCGATCTCGGCGGCGTGGACGGGCTGCTGCATGTCACCGACATCGCCTGGCGCCGGATCAACCACCCCAGCGAAGCCCTGCAGATCGGCATGCCGGTCAAGGTGCAGGTGATCCGCTTCAATTCGGACACCCAGCGCATCAGCCTCGGCATGAAGCAGTTGGAAGCCGATCCCTGGGAAGGCGTGGCGGCGAAATACCCGCCGGGTGCCAAATACACCGGCCGCGTCACCAACATCACCGATTACGGCGCTTTCGTAGAGCTGGAGCCGGGGGTCGAGGGTCTCGTCCACGTGTCCGAAATGTCCTGGACCAAGAAGAACGTCCATCCCGGCAAGATCGTGGCTACCAGCCAGGAAGTCGATGTGCAGGTGCTGGATGTGGACAGTTCCAAGCGGCGGATTTCGCTCGGCCTCAAGCAGGTCCAGCGCAACCCGTGGGAGGAGTTCGTCGAAGCCCATCCGATCGGCGGCGAAGTGGAAGGCGAAATCCGCAACATGACGGAATTCGGCCTGTTCATCGGCCTGTCCGCCGACATCGACGGCATGGTTCACATGTCCGACCTGTCGTGGGACGAGCCGGGCGAGCTTGCCATGGCGAAGTTCGAGAAGGGCCAGATCATCAAGGCCCGCGTGCTCGATGTGGATGTGGAAAAAGAACGCATTAGCCTCGGCATCAAGCAGTTGCGGGAAGATCCGGCGGCCAATGTGCTCGACAAAATCCGCAAGGGTGAAATCGTTACCTGCGTGGTGACCGCGGTGCAGTCCAACGGCATCGAAGTACAGGTCGATGGCGTGCTGACCGGCTTCATCCGCCGGGCCGAACTGGCGCGCGACAAGGCCGACCAGCGGCCGGACCGTTTCGCCATCGGCGAAAAGGTGGATGCCCGCGTTACCGCCGTGGACCGCGCCGCCCGCAAGCTCCAGCTCACCATCAAGGGCAAGGAGATCGAGGAGGACAAGCAGGCGATCGCCGAATACGGCACGTCTGACAGCGGCGCCTCGCTGGGCGATATTCTGGGCGCGGCGATCCGTCGCCGTAACCAGAACGCCCCGGAGTAGGCGGCGGGTTGCGGGCCTAGATGTCCCTCGAAACCGATCTGCTGATCGACAGGCGGCGCCTCAAGCGTCGCCTGTTGCTTTGGCGGGTGGTCGCCGTTGTTGCCGTGCTGCTGTGCGCGGCGCTGGCGGTGGGCGGATCGAAATGGCAGATTTCCGGCGCGCATGTGGCACGCCTGCGGATCAGCGGGGTGATCGGCGACGATCGCCAACTGCTCGAAGCGATCGGGGATGTTGCCAAGGACGACAGCGCCAAGGCGATGATCGTGGAAATCAACTCGCCCGGCGGGACCGTTGGGGGAAGTGAGGCATTGTACTATGCCATTCACGACGTGGCGGCGAAGAAGCCGGTTGTTACAGTGATGACCGGAGTGGCGGCGTCCGGCGGCTACATGGCGGCAGTGGCGACGCAGCGTATCTGGGCGCGTGGATCGACCATCACCGGGTCGATCGGCGTGCTGATGCAAAGCATGGAATTTTCCGATCTGATGGGCAAGATCGGTGTTTCCGCCGAACAGCTGACCTCCGGCCCGATGAAGGATCAACCCAGCGAGTTTCACAAACTCAGCGATGGCGGGCGGACCGTGTTGCGCGCGCTGGTGATGGATATGTACGACCAGTTCGTGGAAAAGGTGGCGTTGGGCCGCAATCTGGATCAGGACACGGTGCGCGCTTTGGCCGATGGCCGGGTTTATACCGGCCGGCAGGCGCTGAAGGTTGGCCTGATTGATGCGATCGGCGACGAGCGGGATGCGCGCAGTTGGCTGGCACACGAAAAGCAGGTGGCGGCGAACCTGCCGGTGCGTGCGGTCGGGCGACGCAGCTCGCTGGCCCGGATGTTTGCCGGCGATGTCGGCAATATGTTTGGCGGCATTCTGAAAACGTTGCTATCTCAACAGGTTAAATTTGACGGCGCTTATGCGCTGTGGCAACCTTTCGATACAAAATAGTAGCTATCGACTGCTGTTGCCGTCTACGATTGCTGGCAAAGACCTGTGAGGGGGCTCGCGAATGACAAAATCGGAACTTATCGCGGAGCTTTCCGCAGCAAACCCGCATCTGCTGAGTCGCGACGTGGAAACCATCGTGGCCACCGTTTTCAATGAAATCACCGCCGCTTTGGCGCGCGGCGAGCGGGTGGAATTGCGCGGTTTCGGCGCCTTCACAGTGAAGCAGCGCGATGCCCGCACCGGCCGCAACCCGCGCACTGGCGCCGCTGTGCCGGTGGATGAAAAAGTGGTGCCGTTCTTCAAGGCTGGCAAGGAACTGCGCGAGCGCGTCAACCTCGGCAAAACGGCCTGAACGATGCGCTGGTCCTGGCTCCGGTGGATCATTGCGGTGCCGTTTCTGCTGCTGCTGGTGCTGTTCGTGCTGTCCAACACCGAAATGGTGACCCTGCGGCTGTGGCCAACCGATCTGGCGCAGCCGGTGCCGCTGGCGATTGCGGTGCTGGCCAGCATGGCGATCGGGCTGCTGGTCGGCGGGGCGATGCTTTGGTTCGGTAAAATTGCGGCCATGCGCGCCACGTCGCGCGCGAATGCCCGCATCGCCGCGCTTGAATTGCAGATGCGGCAAACCCCGCCCGCCGGTGCTTCGCTTCCCGCTCCGAGCTAGTAAGTAAACCCACATGGCAACCGGATTGATCGCGGCGCTCGATACCACCAACCCGCAGCAGGCGCGCGCCTGGGCCACTGCGGTTGCGCCGCATTGCGGCATGCTGAAACTGGGGCTGGAATTCTTCCTCGCCAATGGCGGCAGCGGCGTGCGGCTGATCGATGACCGGCCGGTTTTCCTTGACCTCAAACTGCATGACATCCCCAACACCGTCGCCGGCGGGGTGCGCGCCATTCTGCCGCTCCAGCCGCACTTCCTCACGCTGCATGCCGCCGGTGGCAGCGCGATGATCGCGGCCGCCCGTGAAGCCGCCGAGGCCGGCGGCGCCGCCGGCCCGAAGCTGCTGGCGGTTACCGTGCTGACCAGCCTGGACGCCGAGGCGCTGCACGCCACCGGGGTTGCCGGCGGAACGCGCCAGCAGGTGCTGCGCCTGGCGCGTCTGGCAATGGCTGCCGGCGCCGATGGTTTGGTGTGCAGTGCGCATGAGGTGCCGATGCTGCGCGATGCGTTGGGCGATGCCGTTGTGCTGGTGGTGCCCGGCATTCGCCCGGCTGGTGACGAAGTCGCCGATCAGGCCCGCACCATGACCCCCGGCGAGGCCGCCGCCGCCGGCGCCAGTTGGATTGTGGTCGGCCGCCCGATCACCAAGGCTGCCGACCCCGCCGCTGCCGCTGCCGCCATCGCCGCCGAACTGGCAGGCTGATGCGGATCAAGATCTGTGGCATCCGCACGCCGGAAGTGTTCGATGCCGCCGTTGCGGCCGGCGCGGACTATCTCGGCTTGGTATTTTTTCCGCCTTCGCCGCGCGCCGTTACCCCGGCCGAGGCCGCCGCCCTGTCTGCCCGCCACCAGGGCGGGCCGCTGCGCGTCGGGCTGTTCGTGCGGCCCGATGACGCTGCCATCGAAGCCGCGCTGGCGGCGGTGCCGCTTGGCGCGCTGCAACTGCATAATGTGGCACCAGACCGCACCCAGGAAATTCGCGCCAAATTCGGGCTGCCGGTGTGGAGCGCCGTTGGCGTCGCCGGCGTCGGTGACCTGCCGCGGCGGGTCATCGGCGCCGATAAATTGCTGCTCGACGCCAAGGCTCCGACCGGTGCCAGCCGCCCGGGCGGCAATGCCACCAGCTTCGACTGGGCAGTGCTGGCCGGCTGGCGCGCCCCGGCGCCCTGGATGCTGGCCGGCGGGCTGACGCCGGACAATGTCGGCGCGGCGATCCGCATCACCGGCGCGTCGGAGGTCGATGTTTCCTCCGGCGTCGAAACCGCGCCAGGTGTTAAGCACCCGGCTTCTATCCGCGCCTTCATCGCCAACGCGCGCCGAGCCATCCCGATTTAAGCCACTCCAGCCTGGCGGCCCACAAGGCGCGCGCCCGGCGTACCGCGTCGGCTGGGTCTAGCGCCCGCCCGGTGGCGTGCAGCGCCACCGCGGCGGTGCCGATTACCACTGCCGCGCCGGCTGGATCGCACGCGGTCCCGTGCCAGACCGCGACCATGTCGGCCGCCGAAACGCTCGCCGGTTTGCCTGCATCGGCCAGCTGCGGCCAAATTACTTCGCCGCCGCCATGCACCGCCAGCGCCTTGGCGCCGGACCATTCGGCTTCTCCGCCGCCGCCTTTCAGCACCGCGACCGCGCGCCCGAGCGCCGCCGCCACGCCCAGATGCAAGGCGATGTAGGCGGGATGAAATACCCCATCGATACTGGCCGCGGCGCCGGCCGGATCGAGCATCCGGCCGACGGTGTTCAACGGCGACCGCAACCCCAAAACCCCACGCAACGCCAGCAAATCTGCCAGTTCGGGGCTGAAACCTTCCAAAGCGGCAAACGCGAAGCCGCGTGCATTCAACCTCGCCTCGACGACAACAGCGTCTGCCGCCGGCGCAATCCCCAGCAGCCCGAGTGCCGCCACCAGCGGTAGCCGGCCCGGCCCGACCAGCGGACCATGCATCAGCACCCGCATTCCGGTGCCGGCCAGCAGCAGCGCGGAAAGCAGATACCATGGCAGCCCCCGCGTCCGCCCATCGGCATAGCTCGGCCAGTCCAGATCGACGGCGATGCCCCACGGCAATCCTGCATGCGCGCGCGCGGCCTGCACCAGCCCGGTCGCCTCCTCGATTGTTTCGCCGCGATACCGCAACAGCATCAGCAGCGCGCCGACTTGTTCGCGCGCCGCCTCGCCACGCAACACCATCCCGAACGCATGCCGTGCCTCGCGCTGGGTCAACGACCGCGACCGCCCTGGCCCGCGCCCAAGCGTGCGGATGAAGGGCGCGAAATCATGCGTGTCGGTGGCGCTCGCCGCCGGCATGTCGTCGGGATCGTCCATCTGAAATCTCGCGCGATGTCAGACCGGACTATATTCGATCCACACCGCGCCGTCCGCCACCCGGGTCGGGATTTTCGGCGCGCAGCCGCTGTCCGGCGCCACCGCCGCGCCGCTTTCCAGATCGATCACCCAGGCATGCAGCGGGCAGGTGACGTTGTGGCCATGCACGATCCCTTCGGACAGCGGCCCCTGCCGGTGCGGGCAGCGGTTCAGCAGCGCGAACACGCTGTCGTCGCTGCACCTGAATACCGCGATCTCGCCTTTCGGCGCCGGCAGGGTGCGGGCGCCGAGCCGGGGGATTTCTTCCAACGCGCACACCCTGGTCCAATTCACCGCGATCACGTTCATACCGCCCCCATTGCCGGCAAGGGCGCATATTCATTCGCCTCGACCCCTTTATTGGCCCGTTCGGCCCACGGATCGGTTTGCGCAAAACTTTGCGCGAACAGGAAGCGCTGGTTGAGCGCGGCCCGTCCCGCCGCATCCTGCACCAGCCGCGCGCGCACATACGCGATGCCGACGCGGTTCACCCAAGGCGCGGTGCGGTCGAAATAGCGCGCTTCCTCACGGTATAGCTGCATGAAGGCGCCGCAATATTCCAGCACTTCGGCCTCGGTCGCCACCCGCGTCAGCAAATCGGTGCCGCGCAGTTCGATGCCGCCGTTGCCGGCCACCAGCAGGTCGAACCCGGCCTCGACGCAGACCACGCCGAAATCCTTGATCGAGGCTTCGGCGCAGTTCCGCGGGCAGCCGGACACCGCCATTTTCACCTTGTGCGGGGTCCAACTGCCCCAGGTCAGATGCTCGATCTGCTTGCCCAAGGACGTCGAATCCTGGGTGCCGAAGCGGCACCATTCCAGCCCGACGCAGGTTTTGACCGTGCGGAGGCCCTTGGCGTAAGCGTGCCCGGAGATCAGCCCGGCCTCGGTCAGTTCCGCCCAGACCGCAGGCAAATCCTGCTTCTTGATCCCGTACAGCGCCAGCCGCTGGCCGCCGGTGATTTTCACCTCCCGGATGCTGTAGGTCTTGGCCACATTGGCGATGGCGAAAAT
>JAYTQP010000016.1:0-2855 GCA_043746675.1 Rhodospirillales bacterium
AAACGCCTCGAACTTCACCGTGATGCCCGGATTGGCCTTGGTGAAATCGGCGAACAAATCGGTGTAGACGGCTTTGTCCTCCTGCCGCCAGGTCCAGAATGTGACCTCTCCCGCCCGCGCCGCCATCGGCAGGCCGCCCAGCATCGGCAGTACTGTCGCCGCCAGCAGCGCCAAACGCTGCATCGGTTGCCTCAACATCTCAGTTCTCCCCGGTTTTGGTTCGCTCGCACCGCATTTTAGATCACATCCGGCGGCGTGCGCCAATCAGTCCGGCGAGCACGCGTTAGGCGACCACTTGCACGCCTTTCCAGAAAGCGACGCGGCCTTTGATTTCGGCGGCCGCGGGCAACGGGTCGGGATAGTACCAAACCGCATTCTGGTTCGCCGCACCTTCGACCTGGAGCGAGTAATACTGTGCCGTGCCTTTCCAGCCGCATACTGAGCTATGCTCGGACGGCCGCAGCACGCTGCGGTCGAGCGCCGCCTCGGGGAAGTAGGCATTGCCTTCGACGGTGACGATATCGTCGCTTTCCGCAATCACCTTGCCGTTCCAGATCGCCTTCATGGCAGACACTCCGCTTGGTTGTCGTGCAGACATGGTAGCATGCCGCCGATCAGGAAAGGGTGCGGCATGATGCGGGCGTTGATTACCGGGGCATCGTCGGGGATCGGTGCCGAGCTGGCGCGCGAATTTGCCGGACGTGGCTATCAGGTGATTTTGTTGGCGCGCCGGCGCGACCGGCTGGCCGCGCGGGCAACGTTATTGCCCGGTGCCACGGTGCTGGTGGCCGATCTGGCCGACGCCGGCGCCGCCGCGCGGGTTTTCGCTGAAACCGGGCCGGTCGATCTGCTGGTCAACAATGCCGGGTTCGGCGAATACACCGATTTCGCGGCCCAGGACCCGGCGCGGCAGGCGGCGATGTTGCAGGTGAACATCGTCGCGCTCACCGCGCTCACCCGGCTTTATCTGCCTGCGATGCTGGCACGCCGGGCCGGCCGCGTTCTCAACGTTGCTTCCATCGTCGGCTTTCTGCCCTGCCCGGGGATGGCGGTCTATGCCGCCAGCAAAGCGTATGTGCTGGCCTTGTCGGAGGCGCTGTTTTCGGAACTTCAGGGCAGCGGCGTCACCGTTACCTGCCTCGCCCCCGGCGCCACCGAGACCGAATTTGCCGACGTCGCCGGAATGCGCGGCAAGCTGGCGCTGCGGGTGGCGATGGCGCCGAGCGCCGTTGCCCGCGCGGGCGCGGTGGCCACTTTGGCCGGGCAGCGGCTGGTGGTAACCGGCGCGCAGAACCGCCTCGCCAGCCTGCTGCCGCGCCTACTGCCGCGCGGGCTGCTGCTGCGCGGCGCCCGCAAGCTGCTGATGGGGCGCTGATTTGTGCTTCACCGGGACGGCGCTAAGCTGCGCCGAGATTTGCCGGAGACATTCGCATGAAAATCCCCACCGACGCATGGGTGAAGCTTGGCAACGCCAGCTCGCCGAACTTCTCCAAAGACGGCAGCCGTATTTTCCATCTGCGCGGCACCCAGCCGCTCGGCAGTGGGCTGCCGCAGGTCTGGGTGATGGATGCCGACGGCGGCAACGCCACCCAACTGAGCCACCACGACGAAAAAGTTGCTACCGTGCGCCGGGCGCCGAACGATGACCGGCTGATCTGGGGGATCGATGCCGGCGGCGACGAACGCCAGCAACTCTGGTTGCTCGAACCCGGCGGCGCGCCGCGCGCGCTAACCGCCGCGCCCAACGTGATCCATGACCTCGGCGGCTGGTCGCCGGACGGCGCCCGCATCGCCTATGCCGCCAATGCGCGGGATGAAAAATTCTTCGATCTGCATCTGCTGGAACTGGCCACCGGCGTGGTGACCGATCTGTTCGAGGGCAGCGGCATTCTGACGGTGCCGAGCTGGAGCACCGACAGCAGCAAGCTCAGCGTTATCCACGATCTGTCCGGCGGCGACCAGCGCCTGCATGTTCTGGATGTCGCCAGCCGCACCCTGGATGAAATGCCGCGCCCATCGCCGAGCCGCTATGCCTCGATGCGCTGGGTCAAGAACCAGCCGTTGCTGCTAGGGCTGACCGACCATGGCGGCGCCGATTTCATGCGCCTCTGCCAGCTCGACCCGGCAACCGGCGCCTGCATCGAAATTTACGCCGCCGCCGGCCGCGACGTTGAAGCCTGGTCGCTGTCGGCGGATGGCACGCTGCTCGCCACCATCGAAAACGACCGCGGCTATGCTGTGCTGAAAGTTGGCCCCACCGCCGGCGAGCGCCCGGCGCTGGCGCTGCCGGACGGGGTGATCGCTGATCTGGCCTGGTCCGGCGACGGCAGCAAGCTCGCCTTCAGCCTGCAAGGGCCGACCTTTCCGTCCGGCATCTGGCTCTGGCAGGGCGGCCGGCCGACGCCGCTGGTGCAAACCGACATGCTTGCCGACGCCGGCATCGATCCAGCGCATTTGGTTCACCCGACCCTGGTGGAATGGCGCAGTTTCGATGGCAGGATGATCCCTGGCTGGTATCTGCTGCCGAAATCCGCCCCGCCGGCGGGTGGCTATCCCGCCGTGGTGTGGGTGCATGGCGGCCCATCCAGCCAGACGCGCGGCAATTTCCGCCCCGACATCCAGGTGCTGCTGAGCCAGGGCTTTGCGGTGATGATGCCGAACATGCGCGGCAGCACCGGCTATGGCCGCGCCTATATGGATGCCGACGAGTTGGAACTGCGTCCCGATGTGCTGCGCGACCTCGCCGCCGGCCACGCCTGGCTGGCTGATCAGCCCAACATCGACGCCGGCCGGATCGGCATCATGGGCCAGTCCTATGGCGGGTGGGTGGTGCTGGCGGCGGTGACCTTGCAGCC
>JAYTQP010000017.1:0-2273 GCA_043746675.1 Rhodospirillales bacterium
CCGGATTTGCCGGTTTATATCGGCTGTCGCGCCGGTATCGGGCGGACGGGCATGATGATTGCCTGCCTGGCGAAGCTGGCCGGGATTGAAGATCCAATCGCCTGGACCCGCGCGCATTATCATCCGGATGCGGTTGAAACCGAAGCGCAACGCACCGCCATTGATCTTTTGGAAACCAGTGCCGTGTTGTTGCAATAACCAACGGATAAAAGTTTTTGCTTCTTTTTCCTAAAAAGAAGCGCGTGCCTTCACCTGCCCTGCTATCCACCCATACGTCTGCGCCAACCCATCGCGAAGCGCCGCCGAGGGCGCCCAGCCGAGTTTTTCCAGGATCAGCCGGTTGTCCGAATTGCGCCCACGTACCCCGGTTGGCCCGGCGATGTGGTGCCGGGTGATGGATTTTCCGGCGATGTCGGCGACCATTTCGACCAGTCCGTTGATGGTGACCATTTCGTCGGAGCCGATATTGACCGGGCCAGCCCAGTTCGAGCGCATCAGCCGCTGCATACCTTCCAAGCATTCGTCGATGTAGAGGAAGGAGCGGGTTTGTTCGCCGTCGCCCCAGATTTCGATGGCGTCGCCGGGGCGGGCGAGGGCGATTTTGCGGCAGATGGCGGCGGGGGCTTTTTCGCGGCCGCCGTTCCAGGTGCCTTCGGGGCCGAAGATGTTGTGGAAGCGGGCGATGCGGCATTGGAGGGCGTGGTTGCGCGCGTAGGCGAGGTAGAGGCGTTCGGAAAATAGTTTTTCCCAGCCATATTCGCTGTCTGGCGCGGCCGGGTAGGCGCTGTTTTCGGCGCAGTTGGGGTTGTCTGGATCGGCTTGGTTGTGGGCGGGGTAGATGCAGGCGGAGGAGGAATAGAAAATGCGGCCGACGCTTTGTTGGCGGCAGGCTTCGAGCATGTTGAGGTTGATGCTGGCGGAGTTGTGCATCACTGCGGCGTCGTTGTCGCCGGTAAAGATGTAGCCGGCGCCGCCCATGTCGGCGGCGAGTTGGTAGACTTCATCGAAGGGTTGGTCGGTGATCGCGCGGCAGGCGGCGGCCTCGCGCAGGTCGGTGAGGATGAAGTCGTCGGCTTCGGTTTCGGCGTATTCGTGCCGCTTGATGTCCACCCCGCGGACCCAGTAGCCCTCGCGTTTCAGGCGTTTGACCAGATGCCCGCCGATGAAGCCGCCGGCGCCGCAGACCAGAGCAGTGGGCATGACGGGAAGCCTCCTGGATCGTTACCGAATGGCGACGGGGTTCGATGTGCCAGATGAAGGCGGCATCGCCAAGGTCCAGCCGTTCGGATATTCCACCGCCACCCCGCCCTTCGCCGAATTGGCGCACCCTTGCACATCGGGCGGTGGCGCGCGAAACAGGGGCAAATATTGGCCGGGGGTGAAGCGGTGAGCCATGAATTTCCCTATCGCGGGCTGAAGGTGCTGGATCTCGGCCAGGGCGTGGCCTCGCCCTATTGCGGCATGCTGCTGGCGTTGTACGGCGCCGACGTGATCAAGGTGGAGCCACCGGAGGGCGACTGGTCGCGCAATCTGGGCAGCAAGTACGATCAGGGCCGGCAGACGGCGATGTCGCTGACGTTCAATCGCGGCAAGCGCAGCCTGACCTTGGATTTGAAAACCAAGGCGGCGCGGGCGGCGGTGCGCACGCTGGCCGAGCAGGCCGATGTGCTGATCGAAGGGTTTCGCCCGGGCGTCGCGGCACGGCTCGGGCTGGGCTATGCATCGCTGCGAGCGGTCAACCCGAAGCTGATCATGCTCAGCATCAGCGGCTTCGGGCAGGAGGGGCCGTATTCCCAGCGGCCGGTGACCGACACCGCGGCGCAGGCGTTTTCCGGTTTCGTTGCGATCAATCGCGGGCCGGACCGGGTGCCGCATCGCGCCCCGATCCTGACCTGCGATGTCTCGACGGGGATGTATGCCTATCAGGCGGTGGCGACGGCGCTGTATGCGCGGCGGGATAGCGGGGTTGGGCGCTGGATCGATGTCAGCCTGATGGCCGGTGGGGCGGCGTTCATGGGGCATAAATTGGCCGAGGCGTTCCTCGAAGGCGGCAGCCCGAAGGCAGCGAACGTGCCGGCCGGCAGCTACCAGACCGCGGATGGCTGGATCGTGGTGGCCCTGGTGACGGAAGTGCAATATGCACGCTGGTGCACGGCGATGGGCCGGCCGGACCTGATCGACGATCCGCGCTTCCGCAATTTCGCCCAGCGCGCGCTGCATGAAGCCGAACTGGTGGCGATCATCCAAAGCATCATCGCCACCGACAGCAGTGC
>JAYTQP010000018.1:0-1508 GCA_043746675.1 Rhodospirillales bacterium
GCCGCCGCCGGCCACCAACTTCCCGGTCCACTGCCTCGGCGGCGACATCGCCGAACTCCCCGCCGCCGCCATTCCCGCCGGCACCGATGTGGTGTTCCACCTCGCCGCCGTGGTCAGCGCGGCGGCCGAAGCCGATTACGAGCTCGGCCGCCGGGTCAACGTGCGCGGCACCGATGCGGTGATCGACGCCTGCCGCGCTTTGGCCCGCCCACCCCGCGTCGTCTTCACCTCCTCGATCGCCAGCTTCTCCGGCGGGCAGAGCGCCATCCTCGGCGACGACGCCCGCCAGTTGCCGGCCAATTCCTATGGCGCGCAAAAGGCCGCCGCCGAACTGTTCCTGATCGACGCCACCCGCCGCGGCTTCCTCGATGCCGTCTGCCTGCGTCTGCCCACCGTGATCGTGCGGCCAGGCCGCCCCAACAAAGCCGCATCCAGCTTCTTCTCCGCCATCGTGCGCGAACCGTTGCTGGGCCTGCCCGCCGATCTGCCGGTGGGCGATGATTTCGCCGTCTGGGTATCCTCCCCGCGCAGCGCGCTGGGCTGGCTGCTGCACGCCGCAACCATGCCCACCGCCACGCTCGGGCTAGACCGCAGCATCAACCCGCCTGGCATCAGCGTGCGCGTCGGCGCCATCGTCGCCGCCCTGGAAACCGTCCGCCAAGGCGCCTCGCATTTCATCGACCGTACCCCCGACCCGGCCATCGCCGCCATCGTCGGCGGCTGGCCGGCCGGCTTCGACACCGCCCGCGCCCGCGGCCTCGGCTTCGCCGCCAACGAAGATCTGGTCACCCTGGTGCGTAGCTTCGTCGCTGACGATCTGGCGGCAACCCGGGCCGACCGCGACGGCATTGGCTTGCTTTGACCGACCAGGAGGATTGCGCTCACCGCATCGCTGCACCCCAGCATCAGCCTTCGTATTTTCGCCATTTTTAACAGATACGAAGCCACAAGTCGCGCGTGACTGCACAGGTGCCGGAATTGCCGGCCACCGGATTTACCGGCCAATCGGTTCAGCGGCGCTGACGGCGGATTATAATGGTGGCTTTGCGCAGCGCCGGCATTCTGGGCCGGCTTGGATTTGTATCTTCCCCCCGGCTTCGCGGCCTGGGTTCGGGCAACCGCGTGCTCGCCTCCGACACCACCACCGACAGCCCGCCGCTTCGCGCCCGCCGCAGCCTCTCCGGCGTGGTGCTGCATGCGCCGCAGGTGCTACGCGCGCTGGTGCGGACGGATGAGCTCTGGCTGTCGCTGCTGGCAGCGACAATCGGCGTCATCGCCGGTTTTTGCGTCACCGGCATGACCCTCTCGACGCAATGGGTGCACCGGATTCTGTTCCATCTCGGCGCCCACGAACGCCTGTCCGGCCAGGCCGACATCGAGCCGCTGCGCGCGGTGCTCGGCCCGGCGCTCGGCGGCATCGCGGTCGGGCTGCTCGGGCTGGCGGTGCTGCGCTGGTGGCCGCGCCGCGCGGTCGATCCGATCGAGGCCAACGCGCTCTATGGCGGGCG
>JAYTQP010000019.1:0-2541 GCA_043746675.1 Rhodospirillales bacterium
TCGATCAGGCTGTCGATGGCAATGTTGCCGGCGAAAATCTTCGTGTCCTTGGCATGCACATGATGGATCGCGCTGCCCAGCGCCGTGATCGCCGCCAGCGGATCGGCGCCCATCCAGAACAAATGGCTAGGGTCGAAATTGGCCCCCACCACCGGCCCAACCGCCGCCCGCAGCCGTAACAGCCCAGCAACATTATAGACCGCCTGCGCGCCATGCAGTTCCAGGCATAATTTCGCCACCCCCTCGGAAGCGGCCGCGGCAACCATCGCCCGCCAGTACGGGATAATCACCTCATCCCATTGCCAACGCAGGATTTTCGCGGTCTCCGGCGGCCACGCGGTGGTAATCCAGTTGGCGTTGGCATCCCCCGGCCCGCCCGGACAGCCAGACATCAGCACCACCCGGCCAACCCCCAGCAGCCCGGCCAGCCGGATGGTCTTGGTGGTCACGTTGCGATGCGCCTGCCCGGCGGCGCCAGGATGCAGCGGATTGCCGGAACAGTTCAGCGCCGAAATCGCCAGGCCATGGTCGCGCAGTTTCGCCAGCAGCGCCGCCCGGGCCGCGCTGCTGGCCAACAGCCCGTCGAGGTCCAGATGCGGCGCGGAAGACCAGTTGCCGCAGCCGAATTCCAGCATTTCGACGCCTTGCGCGGACGCGCTGGCCAACAGCGCATCCAGCTTCAGCCCGGAAAGGCTGTCGGTCACCAGGCCGATCTTCATGCCAGCACCACCGTCTGCCCGGTGCGCGCCGCCTCGCTGGCCGCCTCGGCCAGCCGCAGCGCTGCGCGGCCATCATCGCCGTCCGGCGTTGGTTGCCGGCCGGCGGAAATTTCGGTGATGAAATGGTCGATCTCGGCGCGATAGGCGGCGGCGTAGCGTTCCAGGAAGAACGGCAGCACCGGGTCGGCGATCAGGCCGGTTTCATTGGCCAGTTCGACGGTGGTAACAGGCACGTTGCCGGCGCGCAGCATGCCGCGCGCGCCATGCGCCTCGATCCGCTGGTCGTAGCCGTAGCTGGCGCGGCGCGAATTGGAAATCTGGCACATCCGGCCGGAAGCAGTGCGCAGGGTAACCATCGCGGTGTCCACATCGCCGGCAGCGCCAATCGCCGGGTCCACCAGACACGACGCAACCGCATGAATGGCGACCGGCTCCTCGTCCAGCAGAAAGCGGGCCATGTCCAGATCATGGATCATCATGTCGCGGAACAGCCCGCCGGACGCCGCCACATAGGCCGGCGGCGGCGGCGCCGGATCACGGCTCAGGATGGTCAGCATCTCCAGCTTGCCGATCGCGCCAGCATCCAGCCGGCGTTTCAATTCGGCGAAATGCGGATCGAAGCGGCGGTTGAAGCCGACCATCAAAGCGGTCTTGGTGTGCTGCACGATGGCCAGGCAAGCCTCCACCCGGGCCAGTGCAAGGTCGATCGGCTTTTCGCAGAAGATCGCCTGGCTACCCTGCGCAGCGCGTTCGATAAAGTCGGCATGGGTGGGGGTGGGCGAGCCGATCAGCACCGCTGCCGCCTGAAACGCGGCGTCCAGCGAAATCACCGCCGTGCCGCACGCCTGCGCCAGTTTCGCCGCCGCCGCGCCGTCCGGGTCGGCGATGCCGACCAGCCGCGCGCCTTGATGGGCAGCGATATTGCGGGCATGAATCGCGCCGATCCGGCCGGCGCCGATAACGGCGATGTCGAGCATAATGTGTTCCTCCGCGATGTCGGGAGCATAGGGAGGCGTCCAGCGATGTCCAATATCCGGCTCACCATGGCGCAGGCGCTGGTGCGCTTTCTCGCCGCCCAGCGGACCGCGGACGGGCGGCCGATCTTCGCCGGCGTGTGGGCGATTTTCGGCCATGGCAACGTCGCCGGGCTGGGCGAGGCGTTGCAGGCCGCCGAAACGCTGCCGACCTATCGCGGGCAGAACGAGCAAAGCATGGCGCTGGCGGCGGTGGCCTTCGCCAAGGCTTCCAACCGGCAGCAGATGATGGCCTGCACATCGTCGATCGGGCCGGGCGCGACCAATATGGTCACCGCGGCGGCGGTCGCCCATGTCAACCGCCTCCCAGTGCTGTTCCTGCCCGGCGACGTCTTCGCCAACCGCCTGCCCGACCCTGTTTTGCAGCAAATTGAGGATTTTACCGACGGAACCGTGTCCGCCAACGACTGTTTCCGCCCGGTCAGCCACTATTTCGACCGCATCAGCCGGCCCGAACAATTGCTCGCAGCCCTCCCCCGCGCCATGGCGGTGCTGACCGACCCGGCACTCTGCGGCCCGGTGACCCTGGCGCTCTGTCAGGACACCCAGGCGGAAGCGTACGACTACCCGGAAACATTCTTCGCCGCACGGGTCTGGCGCATTCGCCGGCCGCCGCCGGATGCGGTTGAACTGGCCGCGGCACTCGCCGCCCTGCGGGCTGCCAAGGCGCCGCTGATCGTCGCCGGCGGCGGGGTGCATTACGCCGGCGCGTGCGACGTGCTGGCGGAATTCGCCAGCGCGCACAGCATTCCGGTGGTCGAAACCCAGGCCGGCAAGTCCGCCCTGCC
>JAYTQP010000020.1:0-2859 GCA_043746675.1 Rhodospirillales bacterium
GCTTAATGCAAGTTTTGTGTGCGCGGCGCGGTCGGGTTCCCCAAACCAGCGGGCTGCCGGCGATCAGGCGTTGCTGAGCTGGAACAGCGCCTGTTCGCCGAACAGATTGGCCAGCCCGGCGAAACGCCGCCACGGCGCGCGTTGGCCGGCCTCGTCGACTGCCAGCCATTTTTCCACCCGGTAGCTTTCTTCCTGGCACAGAACGAAGAAGTCGCGGATCGTGCAGGGGTGGATGTTCGGGGTTTCGTGCCAGGGCCGCGCCCAGACCGAGGTCATCGGCATCCGGCCCGACCAGAGCAACTGCGAGCGCACCTGCCAGTGGCCGAAATTGGGAAAGCTGACCACGGCGTGGCGGCCAATGCGCAGCATTTGCCGCAGCACTTCGCGCGGCCGTTCGACCGCCTGCAAGGTGCGCGACAGCACCACGAAATCGAAGGCACCATCGGGATATTGCGCCAGATCGCTGTCGGCATCGCCCTGCATCACCGGCAGGCCGTGCGCCACCGCGCGGGTGACTTCGGCCATGTCGATCTCGATGCCGCGGGCATCGCAGCCACGGGTGCGGAACAAATGCTGGATCAGCGTGCCGTCGCCGCAGCCGATGTCCAGCACCTTGGTTTTGGCCGGGATCATTTCGGCGATCAGCCGCAGATCGAGCCGCATGTTCTTGGCGACGTACCGCACGCCGTTCGCCATATCATGCGGGCTGCCGTCCGGCATCATGCCAATCCCGCATGTTCAGTGCAGCCGGCCAGAAACCCGCCAAGCGTGCGATGAAAATCCGGCTCATCCAGCAGGAAGGCATCGTGGCCCTTGTCGGACGCGATTTCGACGAAGCTGACATTGGCCGCCGCCGCATTCAGCGCTCGCGCCACCACCCGGCTTTCCGCGGTCGGATAAAGCCAGTCGGACGAAAAGCTGATCAGGCAGAACCGCGTCGGCGAGCCGGCGAAGGCGGCGGAAAGATTGTCGTTATAGTCCGCCGCCAGATCGAAATAATCGCACGCGCGGGTAATGGTCAGGTACGAATTGGCATCGAAGCGGTTGACGAAGCTGCTGCCCTGGTGGCGCAGATAGCTCTCGACCTCGAACATATCGGAAAACAGCGACGAAATGCCGGCCGCCGCATCGGCGCTGCGTTGCCGCCGGCCGAATTTCCGGGTCAGCGCTTCCTCGGACAAATAGGTGATATGGGCGACCATCCGGGCCACTGCGAGGCCACGCGCCGGCGTGCGGTCATCCTCCCAGTAGCGGCCGGCGCGATAGTCCGGATCGGCGAAAATCGCCTGCCGGCCAACCTCGTTGAAGGCGATGTTCTGGGCGGAATGATAGGGCGCGGTGGCAATCGGCACGGCGGCGAACACGTGCTGCGGGTAGGTGGAAGCCCATTCCAGCACCTGCATGCCGCCCATCGAGCCGCCGATCACCGCGAACAGCCGCTCGATACCCAGGCTTTCCACCAGCCGCTTCTGCGCCCGCACCATGTCGCGGATGGTGATCGGCGGGAAATCGGTGCCCCATGGCGGCGGGTTGGCATCGCCCAAATGGTGGCCATGCGGCGAGCGCGGCCCGGTCGAGCCCATGCAGCCGCCGAGCACGTTGGAGCCGATGACGAAATAACGGTTGGTGTCGATCGGCAGGCCCGGCCCGACCACCATATCCCACCAGCCCGGCTTGCCGGTGATCGGGTGGGGTTCGGCCACATACTGGTCCGCCGTCAGCGCATGGCAGATCAGGATGGCGTTGCTATGGTCCGCGTTCAGGCTGCCGTAGGTGCGGTAGGCGATTTCCACCTGCGCCAGCATGATCCCGCAATCCAACATCAGCCCTTCCGCGAAGGTGGCGCGTTGATGATCGACGGCGAGAAGGGCGGACTGGTTCATGATCGCCCAGCATATGCTGCCGCTGCTGCTTCCTTGCAACTGATTGTGCTCGGTCGCCGACTTTGCATCCGCTGGCGCATCCGCTATTGCAGGTCGCCTGGCCAAGCGCCCCAACGTTTTCTGCCCGATCGGACCCTATGCCCGACCGCTCCCCGTTTTCCGAGGCCACCACCGATGATGCTGCGGCGCGATTGGTTCGCCTTCGCGTCGCGCTGGATGATATCGACAACGCGATCCACGACCTGCTGATGCAGCGCGCCGAAATTGTCGAAGGCGTGGCAGCCCTCGGGGCGGTCGGCAAAATCGCGCTGCGCCCGGGGCGGGAGGCGGACATCGTGCGCCGCCTGCTGCGCCGCCATAGCGGGGCGCTGCCGCGCCGGGTGCTGCCGCGGATGTGGCGCGAACTGCTTGCCGGCACCACCAGCATGCAGCGCAACTACGTGGTGACGGTATGCGAAACCGACCCGGGTGGGCAGTTCGTGCAATGCGCCCGCGAACATTTCGGCGCGCTTACGGCATTGCGGGTGCATCGTACCCCGGCCCAGGCGATCGGCGAGGTCAGCAGCGGTGCGGCAATCGCCGCCGTGCTGCCGATGCCGTCCGAGGATGAAGGCAGTGCCCAGGCCTGGTGGACGGCGCTGCTGCATCGCGACGAACCCCGCATCCATGTGGTTGCCCTGCTGCCATTCTGGGCGCCGCGACCGGAAGGCGCGCCACGGGTGCAGGCGCTGGTGGTGGCCACCGCCGCCCCGGATGGGAGCGCGGATGATCGGTCGCTGCTCGGGCTGGAACTGGCGCCGGAAACCTCGCGGGCACGGCTGACCGCGCTGGTCACCGCCGCCGGCTTTGTGCCCGGCCCGATCATTCTGCGGCGGGACCAGGGTGCCGGTGTGGCGCACGCGCTGGTGGAGGTCGCCGGCATGGTGACCGATGACGATATCCGCCTGGCCGCCATGCCCGACCTGCTGCGCCCGCC
>JAYTQP010000021.1:0-18809 GCA_043746675.1 Rhodospirillales bacterium
GACCACATGAGATCTGTTCCACTTGAACCGCGCTCGATCGCGGTTCGCAGCCTGGCTTTCACCACGAAACACAAAAAGGATCGCAATCGTGGCAACCGAAAAAACCCAAAACGTGCAGGACGTGTTCCTGAATCACGTGCGCAAAGGCAAAACCCCGGTTACGGTGTTCCTGGTCAACGGCGTCAAGTTGCAGGGCATCATCACTTGGTTCGACAATTTCTCCATGCTGCTCCGTCGCGACGGGCACACCCAACTGGTCTACAAGCACGCGATCAGCACGGTGATGCCGGGCGCGCCGATCCAGTTGTTCGATGGGCCGCCGACGCCGGCATCGCCGAACACGCTGACGCTTGCGCCGCGGGGATCGGACTCTGACCCCGACTGAACGGCCGGCCAATGACGACCGCGACGCGCCCACGCGCGCCGCGGTCCTGTTGCCCTGGGAAAAAACCTTTGGCGCCGATGCCCAGCGTTCCGCCGAGGGGCGGCTGGCGGAGGCTGTCGGGCTGGCGGCTTCGATCGAACTGCTGGTGGTGCACAGCGCCATCCTGCCGCTGCGCCAACGCCGCTCATCGAGCCTGCTCGGTTCCGGGCAGATCGAGATCCAGCACGAAATCTTGACCGAACAGCACGTCGATGTCGTGGTGGTCGATGCGCAGCTCACCCCGGTGCAGCAGCGCAATCTGGAAAAAGCCTGGGGCTGCAAGGTGATCGACCGCACCGGGCTCATTCTAGATATTTTCGGTGCCCGTGCCCGCACCAAGGAAGGCGCGTTGCAGGTCGAACTTGCCCATCTCGACTATCAGCGCAGCCGGCTGGTGCGCTCCTGGACCCATCTGGAACGCCAGCGCGGCGGCTTCGGGTTCCTCGGCGGCCCCGGCGAAACCCAGATCGAGGCCGACCGCCGTTTGATCGGCGACCGCATCGTGCGGCTGAAAAAGGAGATCGAACAGGTGCGCCGCACCCGCGGCCTGCACCGCAGCGCCCGCAAGCGGGTGCCGTTCCCGGTGGTCGCGTTGGTTGGCTACACAAACGCCGGTAAATCCACTTTGTTCAATGCGCTGACCGGCGCCGAGGTGATGGCCCGCGACCAGTTGTTCGCCACCCTGGACCCGACCATGCGCGGGCTGAAACTGCCGTCCGGCCGACAGGTCATCTTGTCCGACACCGTCGGCTTCATTTCCGAACTGCCGACCGAACTGGTGGAAGCCTTCCGCGCCACGCTCGAAGAAGTCGCCGAGGCCGACGTGATCCTGCATGTCCGTGACGCCGCCCATCCCGACAGCGATGCCCAGCGTGCCGACGTACTGGCGGTGCTCGGCGGCATGGTGAAGGACGGCACCCTCGACGACGCCTGGTCCATGCGCACGATCGAGGTGCTGAACAAGGCCGATCTGCTCGGCGGCGTTGCCGAAGTGCCGATCCGCCACGGCGCCATTGCGGTTTCGGCGATCGACGGCGAAGGGCTGGCCCGGCTGAAAGACGCCATCGACGCCCGCGTTGCCGACAGCATGGAAATCTTTTCCTATGCGCTGTCACCCAGCGATGGCGCCGGGCTGGCCTGGCTCTACCAGCATGGCGAGGTGATATCGCGGGCCGACGACGGCCCGCAGATCCAGATGACGGTACGCTTGCGGGCCGCCGATCGGATGCGGTTCGAAGCCAATCACAACGGGGCAAGGCGCTGATGCTGAAAATTCTCGGGCGGTCGAATTCCATTAACGTGCAGAAAGTTCTGTGGGCGGCCGACGAATGCGGCGTGCCGTACGATCGCACCGATGTCGGCGGCGCCTTCGGCGGCAACGATCAGCCCTGGTATCTGGCGATGAACCCGAATGGCGTGGTACCGACGATCGACGATGGCGGCTACGTGCTGTGGGAAAGCAATGCGATCGTGCGCTATCTGGCGGCAAGTTACGGCCCGGCGGGCTTCTGGCCGACGGATGCGAAGTTGCGCGGCCATGCGGAACGCTGGATGGATTGGCAACTGAGCGTCATCCAGAGCGGCATGACGACGATGTTCTGGGGCCTGATCCGCACGTCGGCCGAAACGCGCGATCTCGCCGCCATCGAAGCCGCCCGGCTGGCGACGGGGCGGCTGTGGGCGCGGCTGGATGCGCATCTGGCCAGCACTCGCTACGTCGCCGGCGATCATTTCAGCGTCGGCGACATTCCGGTCGGCGCGATGGTCTATCGCTGGCTGAACCTGCCGTTGGAGCGCGCCGATCTGCCGGCGATGCCGCATTTGCGACGCTGGTACGAACGCCTGGCGCAGCGTCCGGCGTATCAGCAGCACGTTATGATCACGATGACCTGATGCGGTGCGCCTTGCCGGCAACCCGGGTCTGGCGGTTAATGTCGGCCACGCCGTAGAAGGTCAGCGCCATGTCCCCTCCGCCCCGCCAGCTTGGCACCATCAGCCGTCCGGATTGCAGCATTTCCTACGAAGTTACCGGCGAAGGCCCGGCCATCGTGTTCGCGCACGGGCTTGGCGGCAACCATATGTCGTGGTTCCAGCAGGTCGCGCATTTCGCGTCGAACCATACTTGCGTAACCTTCGCGCATCGCGGCTTCTACCCGTCCTCGATGCCGCCGGGTGGGCCCGATCCGGCGGATTATGCCGACGATCTGGCGGCGTTGATCGACCATCTCGGGCTTAAGGACTACCGGCTGGTGGCGCAGTCCATGGGTGGCTGGACCTGCGTGGAATATGCCCTGCGCAAGCCGACCGGATTGCGTGCGATGGTGCTGGCGGCGACCACCGGGTCGCTCGATGTCAAGCGCATCCCGGCGCCGTTGCTGCCGCGCCTGGCGGAATGGGAAACCGCCAGCAACGCCGCCATGGCGGCGTTCGCCAAAGCCGGCATTCATCCCGCCGCCGGCGCCCGGATGGCGGCCGAACAGCCGACCATGCATCTGCTCTACAAGCATATCGACGACCAGAATGCCCGGCTGGATAAGCAGGCCCTGCGGGTGAAGCTGATGCATGGCCGCTGCCGTGCGCCGGAAGAACTGGCCAACGTGCCCTGCAAGGTGCTGATGCTGGCCAATGCGGAGGACATGGTGATCCCGCCGGTCGGGCTTGAAGGTGTTGCTACGGTCAATGCCAATGCCAGTTTCGCGCTGATCGAAAAAGCGGCGCATTCCGGCTATTTCGAGCAGCCGGCCGCCTTCAACGCGCAGGTGGAAAAATTTCTGGTGGCGAACGGTTAGGGCCTGATGGAAAGCAAGCGGATCGGATAGCTGTCGTTGGACAGGCCCTAAGTCTTTGCTTCAGGCGCCAGCTTCGCCGGCGTGCTGACGCACTTAGTTGCCGACGCTGCCTTAGCATCGAGTTCCAACACGAACGCGCAGCCGCCGGCGTCCAGCGCTTCGACGCGGACCGAACCATGGTGGGCGGCGGCGATCTCGGCGACGATTGCAAGCCCAAGCCCCGCCCCGCCGTCGCGTTCGCCCGGCCCGCGGACGAACCGATCAAAAATCCGCGTGCGCCATTCCGGTGCCACCCCTAGGCCGCGATCCTGCACCGCGACGCGTGCGGGTCCGCGCAAAACAACCTCCACGTCCGATCCGCTCGGTGCATGGGCGATCGCGTTTTCGATCAGATTGGTCAAAGCCAGCACCAACGCGCCGTGATTGCCGTGCAATGGCACCAGCCCGCCATGGTCCAGCAATGCGAGTTCGATGTTCGAATGTAGCGCCAGCGGTACCAGCGCGGTGATCGCCTCGGCGGCCACATCGTGCAGGTTGACGGCTTGGGTTATGTCGAGCGCCACGCTTTCCAGCCGTGCCATGCCCAACAATTGTTGCACCAGTCGGGTCATGCGATCGGCGTCGTGGCGCAGGCCGGCCAGATCAGGCGCGCCTTCGATGATGTCGAGACGGGCGGTCATGACCGCCAGCGGCGTGCGCAACCCGTGCGCCGCCTCCGCCATGAAGCGGCGCTGCTCGGTCAGCGCCTGGTCGAGCCGGGCCAGCGCGCCGTTCACGGTTTGCACCAATGGCAGCACCTCGTCCGGCAAACCGGCGGCTGGCAGCCGCGCGCCGGGTTGGGCGGGGCCGATTTTCAATGCTGCGGCCGATACCTGCCGCAGCGGGCGCAGGCCAAGGCGCACAGTCAATACCGCGACGAAAATGGTGATAAATCCGATCGGCAGGATGAGCGCTGCGGCACCGACAGTGAAGGACTGCACCAGGCTGTCGAGCAGCACGGCGGTCTGCTCCCGGCCCTGCACCACCACGACCTGCCACGGCCCCGCCGCGCTGGAAAGTCCGACCATGCCGTAGTGGTGGCGCCGTATGGCCGGCAGCCGAAAGAACCCGCGCGGAAAATCCTTGCGCAGGATTGCGTCGATCTGGGCTGCGGCGATCGGATCGGACGCACTGATCAGGCGCTCGTCGCGATAGATCAGAAAGACATTGTCGCCATCGGACAAGCGAAAGGCATGCACCAACGCATCCGGCATCGACAGCGTATTCGGCGCCATCTTGGCCAAAGGCGGCAATTCGGCCGCGACCAGCGCAACTTGCTTCTGCAGCGCCAGATCGTCCAGCCCATGCACGGCGGCGATCGCGCGCCAAGCCACCGCGCCGGCCGCGAGCAGGATCGCCACCGACATCACCGCCGCCAGCCGCCAACCCAATCGGGCCGACAGTGACCAGGACTGCACCGGGTGCTGGGTCATCGCACCTCGGCCAGCAGGTAGCCAACCCCACGAACAGTGTGCAGACAGACGCTGGCGCGCACGTCGGCCAGCTTGCGCCGCAGCCGATGCACCAGCACCTCCATCGCGTTCGAGCCGATCTCGTTATCGAAGCCGTAGAGCCCGGTTTCGATCACCTCACGTGGCACGACATTGCCCTGACGGCGTAGCAATTGCTCCAGCAGCGCCATTTCGCGCACCGACAGGCTGAAATCGGCCCCGGCGACATTGGCGCGTCGGGTTGTCGTGTCGAGCGACAGATTGCCGAGTTCCAACGTTACGCCCAGCACGGCATCTGGTCGGCGCAGCAGGGCGCGAATGCGGGCGATCAGTTCGACGGTGTGAAATGGTTTGACCAGGTAGTCGTCCGCGCCGGCATCAAGGCCGATAACGCGATCTTCCAACGCATCGCGGGCGGTCAACACCAGAATTGGCAGCCGCGAGCCGCGCGCACGCAGCCGGCGCAGCAGGGCCAGCCCGTCGCCATCGGACAGGTTCAGGTCAAGGATCAGCGTGTCGTACGGGGTCAGGTCCAGATGCAGGTCGGCCTCGGCGAGGTCGGCCGCGCGATCGACGGCAAAGCCCGCGCGTTCGAGCGAGCGGCCGATCAGCATCAACAGATCGGGTTCATCTTCGACGACCAGCAGCCGCATTGCATGTCCCACCCTCGCGACCAAGCCTGCACTGTGCAGCTTACACGCTCCTTACGGCGGAATGCCGCCCTGCGGCGCTATGGCTTGGCAGCGGCCGTGACCAGCCCGCCGAGGCTGCCGACGTTCATCGCATCCGCCATCGCCGTCGGCACCACGATGGTCATGCCGCGTTCCTTGGTGGCCTCATAGATCAGGTTCATCGCCCGCAACTGCATCGCGCCCGGGGATTTCGCATAGGTATCGGCCGCGTCGACGAAGGATTGCGCGATCTGCTGTTCGGACGATCCGAGGATGATCCGTGCTTCCTTCTCGCGTTCCGCCTGGGCGCGGCGGCTCATGGCGTCTTGCAGGCCAGCGGGGATTTTGACATCGCGGATTTCCACCGAGATAACGCCGACGCCCCATTCGGCGGTTTTGCCGCCGATCACCTCGCGCAGCACCGCGTCAGCTTTTTTGCGTTCGGAAATCAGCCCGGATAATTCGGTGGCGCCGATCATTTCGCGCAGCGACGTCTGCGCCACCTGGGCGATGGCGGCGCGGTAGTTGGTGATTTCCAGCGCCGCCCGCTCGGTGTCGTGCACCTGCCAGAAGATGATGGCGTCCACGCTCACCGGCACGGTATCGCGCGTCAGCGCCTGTTCGGCGTTGAATTCGGTGGTCTGGATGCGCTGGTCGATGACGGACGCCACGACATCGACGAAGGGGATGATGAAAAACAGGCCGGGACCGCGCAGACCGTGGAATTTGCCCAGCCGCAGCACGATCATCCGTTCCCATTGCCGCGCCACGGCAATGCTGTTCAGCAGCCCGACCGCAGCGATCACCAAAAACACTGCGATAACGATGCCGAACCAGCCGATTTCCCGCTGCAGCACGATGCCCAATGCCGCCCCGAGTGCCACACTCAGGATGGTGAGGCTGGTCACCAGATTATTCCGTGATCGCGGCGGCGTGGTGTCGTTCATGGCCCAGTTTCCCCTTGTTGCAGAAGCCGGATGATGTGTTCGGCGAGACTTATGACGTCGAGGCCCTCGGCGCTGGCGGCGGCGATGGTGCGGTGGGCAAGATCGTTGAGCGCGGACTGGCGTTCGCCCGGATCGCGCGCCGGCGGCGTATCGCTGACGAAGGTGCCCCGGCCGGGCTGCACGTCGATCGCCCCGGTGCGTGCCAGCGCGTCGTAGGCATGGCGAACAGTGTTGAGATCAATTTTCAGGGCGACGGCAATCTGCCGCATGGTCGGCATTTGCGCGCCGGGCTTGAGGCTGCCATCGCCGATCGCGCGCAGCAGTTGGTCGCGGATCTGCACGTAGATCGGCACGCCGGTCGGGTGAAGTTTTAGGGTATCAAGCATAGCGTATGCCTGTATGACTACAATAATACAATAGGTCGTTTAATTAGGTCGTTTAATTACGCCGGTCAACGATGAAAATTGCGATCGGGTGAACATGTCGCGCCAAACGGCGCGATGATCGCCGTCTACCGAGGCGATTTGCGCTGCCGGCGGTCACTCTGCACGGTGCATTGCGCGGTCGCGCGGGCAACAAAAAACCCGCAACCCCGAGAAGGCTCGGTGTTGTGGGTCCCTGTTGGGCCGGAGAAGCGTTGGCTTAGCCGCGACGGCGGCGGGCGACGCCAGCGCCGGCCAGACCGACCAGCAGGATCGCCATCGAAGCCGGTTCCGGAGCCGATCCGGTCACTGTAACGGTTGAGCCGCTCGACTGCAGGCTGGAGAAGCCATCGATTCCCAATCCGGTCGGGCTGTTGAAGAAACGCTCCGTGAAGCCAGGCCCGCTGAAGAAGGTTTGTTCACATCCCCAGCGCGCGCCGATACACATCCAGCAGGGTTTCCTGCTCCTCGACATCCGCCGGTTCCTGCTTGCGGATGCGGATGAGCTGGCGCAGCACTTTCACATCGAAGCCGGCGCTTTTCGCTTCGGCGAAAATATCCTTGATGTCGGACGACAGCGCCTTGCGTTCTTCTTCCAGGCGCTCGATCCGCTCGATCAGGCTGCGCAGCCTATCAGCCGCGATATTGCCCCATTGCGCCGCACCTTCTTCGGTCTCCGCTTTCGCTGCCAACGCCATTGGTCGTAATCCTCGGTGCTATGGGGTGGCGGACTTAGCGGCGCGATGGGGCCGGGTCAATGTCCGGGATGCGATTTGGCCAGCGCCGCCATTGCATCGGGTTTCGCCTCGGTCTGGTATTTCGCCTGCCAGTCCTTGTAGGGCATGCCGTAGATCAGCGCGCGGGCGTCGGGGTCGGCGATGGTGACGCCGCGGGTGGCGGCTTCCTCACGATACCAGCGGCTGAGGCAGTTGCGGCAGAAGCCGGCCAGATTCATCAGGTCGATGTTCTGCACGTCGGTGCGCTCCTGCAAATGCGCGACCAGACGGCGAAACGCGGCGGCTTGCAGTTCGGTCGTGGTTGGCTCGGACATGGCTCGGTCTCCTTCACGGGTTTAAGCTACGGCCAAATGGTCATAACGCGAAGGTGGTGCTCGGGCGACGGTTTCGCCATACTCCTGCCGCAATTGGGGAACGCGTGATGGCGTGGACGGATCCGCAGGCGAGGGCAATTCTGCGCGGCATTTTCGATGCCGCAGTGGCTTCGGCCGACCCGCGTCGGGTGCTGGCGGCGCATTTGCCGCCGAAGCCAAAGTCCGGCCGGTGCGTCGTGGTTGGTGCCGGCAAGGCTGCGGCAGTCATGGCCGCGGCCCTGGAAGCTGCCTGGCCGGATGTCCAACTGTCCGGCGTCGTGGTTACCCGCTACGGCCATTCGGTGCCAACACAGCGTATCACCGTGCTCGAAGCCGCCCATCCGCGCCCGGATGCCAACAGCGAAGCTGCCGCGCGAAAAATTCTCGCCGTTTTGCAAGGGTTCGCGGCTGACGATCTGGTGATCGCCTTGATCTCTGGCGGCGGATCGTCGTTGCTGGCATTGCCTGCGCCGGGCTTGACCTTGGCGGACAAGCAGGTGGTGAACAGCGCGTTGCTCGCCTGCGGGGCGACCATCGGGGAGATGAATGTGATCCGCAAACATTTGTCCGCGATCAAAGGCGGGCGGCTGGCGGCGGCGGCGGCGCCGGCGCGCCTCGTCACCCTGGCGATCAGCGACGTGCCCGGTGACGATCCTGGCGTGATCGCCTCAGGCCCGACGGTGGCCGATGCCTCCAGCTTCGCAGACGCGCGGGCGCTGGTGGCGCGCTACCGGATGAAGCTGCCGGCCGCGGTGATGGCGCGGCTCGCCGGCGATGACGATGAAACCCCGAAACCCGGCAGCCTGGCGGTCGATTACCGCATGATCGCCACTCCGGCGATGGCGCTGCACGCCGCCGCCGATGCCGCCCGGGCGATGGGCGTCGTTCCGCTCATTCTCGGCGATGCGCTGGAAGGCGAAAGCCGGGAGCTTGGCATAGTGCTGGCTGGCATGGCCCGGTCGGTGCGCGGCCACAGCCTGCCGTTGGCACCACCGGCCGTGCTATTGTCTGGCGGTGAAACCACGGTAACCATTCGCGATGGCCGAGCCGGGCAGGGCGGGCGCAATACCGAATGCATGTTGGCGCTGGCGTTGGCGCTGGATGGCGCGCCCGGCATCTGGGCCGCGGCCGGCGACACCGACGGCATCGACGGCACCGAGGACGCTGCCGGCGCCCTGGTGACCCCGGACACGCTGGCCCGCGCCCACAAAGCCGGCCTTGATCCGCGCGCCTTGCTCGATGGCCATGACAGCTACCGTCTGTTCGCCGCCATCGGCGACTTGATCCATACTGGCCCAACCCTGACCAATGTGAACGATATCCGTGCGATCCTGATCGCGCCCGCTTCGGCACAAACCCCCACGGCTTGAACCAGGACGCACAATGAAAATCCGCCGCCGTCGCCGCACCAAGATCATCGCTACCTTGGGGCCGTCCAGTTCCACCCCGGAAATCCTTGCCCGGCTGTTCCAGGCCGGCGCGGACGTGTTCCGGCTCAATTTCAGCCACGGCAGCCATGACGATCACGCCGCGCGAATTGCCATCATCCGCGACCTGGAGCGCAAGTTCGATCGCCCGATCGGCATTCTGGCCGACGTGCAAGGGCCGAAACTGCGGGTCGGCCGCTTTGCCGGTGGGCGGGTGGCGTTGCAGACCGGGGCCAACTTCCGGCTCGACCTCAATCCGACACCCGGCGATGTCACAAGGGTCGAACTCCAGCACCCCGAAATCATCGCCGCCGCCAGCATCGGCACCAACCTGCTGCTGGACGACGGCAAACTGCGCCTGCGGGTGACCAGGGTGCGCGACGACCATCTGATGACCGAAATTGTCGTCGGCGGCCCGCTCTCGGACCGCAAGGGCGTCAACGTGCCGGATATGGTGCTGCCGATCCCGGCGCTGACGGTGAAAGACCGCGAGGACCTGGCTTTCGCGCTCGAACACGGCGTCGATTTCATCGGGCTGTCGTTCGTGCAGCGCCCGGAGGATGTCGCCGAGGCCCGCGAAATCGTTGCCGGCCGCGCCTGGGTGATGACCAAGATCGAAAAACCGCAGGCGCTGGACAATCTCGATGCCATTCTTGCGTTGTCGGATGCGGTGATGGTGGCGCGCGGCGATCTGGGGGTGGAGTTGCCGCCGGAGGAAGTGCCGTTGGCGCAGAAGCGCATTGTCCGTGCCGCCCGCGCCCGCGGTTTGCCGGTGGTGGTGGCGACGCAAATGTTGGAAAGCATGATCAGCGCCCCGGCGCCGACCCGGGCCGAGGCGTCGGACGTGGCGACCGCGGTGTTCGATGGCGCGGATGCGGTCATGCTGTCCGGCGAAACCGCGGCTGGGCAATATCCCTATGAAGCCGTCAACATCATGGACCGCATCATCGCCCGGGTGGAGCAGGACAGTTTGTGGCGCAGCATGATCGAGGCATCGAGGCCGGAGCCGGAACGCTCCGCCGCCGACGCCATCGCCGCCGCCGCGCGCCAGATCGCGCACACGATTTCGGCCTCGGCAATCTGCGCCTTCACCGCATCCGGCAGCACAGCCTTGCGGGCGTCGCGCGAACGGCCGGAAGCGCCGATCATCGCGCTCACCCCGGCCATGGTTACCGCCCGGCGCCTGGCGGTGGTGTGGGGCGCGCACGCCATCACGGTGCCAGAAGTGCACTCGATGTCGGAAACCGTCACCAAGGCGCTACGCGCCGCGGTTGCCGAAGGGTTCGCGGCCCGTGGCGGCGAAATCATCGTCATCGCCGGGGTGCCGTTCGGGCAGGCCGGTACCACCAACGCGCTGCGGGTGGCGACGGTCAAATAGTGCGGCCGCGATTTCCGGCGGTTCAGTGTCCGTCCGAGAAGCGTGCCGCGCCGGCCTTCCGCCGGCACGCTTCTCGGACGGACACTCAGAGCGTCGCGTAAATGTCGCAAGCCAGATGCACGTCGTCGAACACCCGGCCGCGGCCGCCCTTCAGCACCAGCGCCTGGGTGCAATAGGATTTAACGACATCGACGCTATGGATCGCCAGGATCATGCCGCAATGGCCACGTTTTTCGAAAATCTCGCGGTGGCATTTTTCCTGAAAGCGGCGATCGCCGACTGCCAGCACCTCGTCGATCAGCAGACATTCGAAGTCGATCGAGAGCGAAATGCCGAGCGCCAGGCGGGCACGCATGCCATCCGAATAGATCCGTACGGGTTCATAGATGTAGGCGCCGAGCTCACTGAAATCACTGACGAAATCCAGCATCGCATCGAACGGCGTGTTATAGATGCGGGAAATGAACCGCATGTTGTCGTAACCGGTCATTTCGCCTTCGAAGCCGCCACCGAGTGCCAGCGGCCAGGACATGTAAAGGCCGCGGTGAATGAACCCGCTGGTCGGCAGATGCAGGCCGGAGAGCAGCTTGATCAGGGTTGATTTGCCGGCCCCGTTGCCGCCCAGGATGGCGCAGCGCTCGCCCAGACCAACGCGGAAATTGATGTTATCAAGCACCCTGCGATGGCCGCTTTCAGTCGGAAATTCTTTTACGAGGTCTTGCGCCACAATGGCGCGGATGTCGCCGGCGTCGTTGCGCGGCGAAAGCGGGTTAGGCGCCTTGCGGAAAAATGGTGCGTTCAAACGTCGCGCCCGACGGCGCGCATTGCCTGCACGCGCGGCGGCAATGCGAGCAGAAACGTCGCCAGCCCAGAAAGCAGAACGGCAGCAATCCATGATGCGCGCCAAGGGTAGGTGGCGCGATCGGCCTTACCGGGGCTGACCACCGCTTCGAGGAAGCTTTGCTGGCGACGGGTGTCCATTTCGGCCGATTGCAACCCGGCAAGCATCGCCAGATAGGTCTTCTGGTCGAATTCACGCCTCAGCAGCAGCCGCTCGAACTCCTCGAGATAAGGTGTGAAGTTCGAGCCAGTTCCCGCCAGCGATGCTTTTTCTTCGGCGATCTGCGCCTGCAAAGCGCGGATCCGGCTGCGCAGAGGGGCAATCTGCGGGCTATTGGGCGCTGCCTGCATGGCGATGTCGAGCTGGGTGGCGGTGGCAACCTTGTCCATGGTCAGGCTGCCGATGGTTTCCAGCATTTGCTTGGCCTGGGCGAGCGGGTCGGCAATGCCGGTCCGCACCCGGAATGCGGTGACTGCGGCTTCCGAGCGGGTGGCTGCGGCGCGTGCCCTGGCGACTTCGTCCTGCGCGACGGCAACTGCATCCCGGCGCGCGCGGGCATTCAGCCGATTGAGCAGCGCTTCGGCACCCTGCATCAGAACCTGGGCGAGGCGCTGAGCGTCATCCGGCCGGAATCCCTGGGTCCGCAAGACAGTCAGCCCGGTGCTGCTCTCAAAATTGACCGAAACCAGGGATTGGTAGAGCCGATACAGCGCCTCGTCATTGTTGGCATGCAGCGGGCTGGGGAACCGCCAGACCCAGTCGTGCCCGGCGCGCGCCAGGATCGCCTTCAGGTCGGCCTGATCGACCAGCAAATGCATCGCGTCCCGCGACATCACGTAGTCATTGACGGCGTAAGAATCTTCTCCGCTGGCTGCTGTAGGGGTGTTATCGGTGGAAATAACCTGTGCCCCCAACCGGTTCGGCATGCCGGGCTGGCGCACCACGAAGGTCGCTTCCGAGACAAAGCGGTCAGCGGCGACGAAGCCAAAATAAAAGATCGTCAGCCCAGTTGGAATAACAATCAGAAACAGGAAACGCAGCAGAATTTTGCGAAGCCGGCGCATGCGTGGCTTGCTATCAGGCACGCGCAGATATCCGCCCGGCCTTGAGATATCGTCAAGCTGGATCAGTTCAACCCAGGAATCCGGTGCTTCAGGCGGCATTCATAAATCCACATTTATAACATTCGGATCAGAACAACATTCTCGCACAGCGGGGCGAAAATTCCAACATTTGCATGATCACACAGTGGTAGACGTAGATGCGACGACGATGACACGGGTGATGCCTTGCATCCGGCAGTTAATTTGTGCACTTCTAAGCGAACGATCTCAGACCGGCCATAGTAAGGATTTCATGCGCATTCTCATTACCGGCGGGTGCGGTTTTATTGGCTCCGCGGTGGTCCGCCATATGCTGCGGCACACCGATCATAGCATCGTCAATGTGGACAAGATGACCTACGCTGCCTCGGAAGCGGCGTTGGAGGAAGCTGGCAGCGATCCGCGGCATGTGCTGGTCCGTGCCGATATCGTCGATCACGCCGCAATGTCGGCGATCGTTGCGACCCACCAGCCCGACGCGGTCATGCATCTGGCGGCCGAAAGCCATGTCGACCGCTCGATCGACGGGCCAGGCCCGTTCATCCAGACCAACATCGTCGGCAGTTATATAGTGCTGGACGTGATGCGGCGCTATTGGGCCGATCTGCCATCCGCGCGCAAAGCCGCCTTCCGCTTCCATCATGTCTCCACCGATGAGGTGTTTGGCGCGCTCGGCCCGAACGATCCGCCCTTCACTGAAACCACCGCCTACGATCCGCGCAGCCCCTATTCCGCCAGCAAGGCGGCATCCGACCATCTGGTGCGCGCCTGGCACCACACGTTCGGGCTGCCGACGATCGTCTCCAACACGGTTAACAATTACGGCGTCTGGCAGTTCCCGGAAAAGCTTATCCCGCTGGTCACGCTGAACGCGCTTGAGGGCCTGCCCTTGCCGGTCTACGGCGACGGATCGAACCAGCGCGACTGGCTGTTTGTCGAGGATCACGCCGAAGCGCTGGTGCGCGTGATCGAGCACGGCCAGGTCGGCGCCACCTACGCGATCGGCGCCCGCCAGCCGCGCACCAACCTGGAAGTCGTGCATGCGATCTGCGCCGCACTCGATGCCCGCGTGCCCGATCCGTCCGGTCCGCGCAGCCGGCTGATCCATTTCGTCACCGACCGCCCCGGCCATGATTTTCGTTATGAAATCGACCCCACCCGCAGCGAGCAGGCGCTCGATTGGCGCGCGCCGCATGATTTCGATGCAGGGCTGGGCAAAACGATCGACTGGTATCTCGCCAACCGCGCCTGGTGGGGGCCGATCCGCGCCGCCCGCTATGCCGGCCAGCGGCTGGGAAAGGCATAGGCGATGAAGGGCATCATCCTCGCCGGCGGCTCCGGCACGCGGCTGCACCCGATGACCATCGCATCGAGCAAGCAGATGCTGCCGGTTTATGACAAGCCGATGATCTACTACCCGCTGACCGTGCTGATGCTCGCGGGCATCCGCGACATCCTGGTGATTTCTACCCCGACCGACCTGCCACAATTCCAGCGCCTGCTGGGCGACGGCAGCCGGCTTGGCGTGCGCTTCAGTTTCGCCGAACAGCCCCGCCCGGAAGGTTTGGCGCAGGCATTCCATATCGGTGCGGACTGGCTGGCCGGCGAGGCCTGCGCGTTGGTATTGGGCGATAATATGATCTTCGGCGATCATTTGTCGGTGATGCTGCAATCGGCCGCCACCCGCACCGAAGGGGCGACGGTGTTCGCCTATCACGTCAGCGACCCCGAGCGCTACGGCGTGGTCAGCATGGACGCTACTGGGCGGGCGCTCGATATCGTTGAGAAACCCGCCAAGCCGCAATCGCACTGGGCGGTGATCGGGCTTTACTTCTACGACCGCCTGGTGACCGAAATGGCCGCCAAGGTGCGCCCCTCGGCGCGCGGCGAGCTTGAAATCACCGACCTCAACCGGATGTATATGGAAGCCGGCAAGCTCAACGTCGAAAAGCTCGGCCGCGGCTGTGCCTGGCTCGATGCCGGCACGCCGGACAGCCTGTTGCAGGCCTCGACCTTCGTGCAGACCATCCAGGCGCGGCAGGGCATGCTGGTCGGCTGCCCGGAAGAAGTCGCCTTTCGCATGGGCTGGATCGACGCGGCGGCACTGATGGTGCAGGCCGAAGCCCTCGGCAAGACCGAACTTGGGCGGGTGCTGCGGCTGGTGGCCACCGGCGAGGATAGGTAAGTGCCGTTCGAGCGGCTGGCCATTCCCGAGGTGATCCTGGCGACGCCACCGCGCTTCGCCGATCCGCGCGGCTATTTCGCCGAGACCTGGAATGCGGCGCGCTATGCCGCCGCCGGCATTGCTGGGCCGTTCGTGCAGGATAATCACAGCTATTCCGCGCCGGCCGGCACCGTTCGCGGCCTGCATTGCCAGATCGCGCCGAGCGTGCAGGGCAAATTGGTGCGGGTGGTGCGTGGGGCGGTGTGGGATGTTGTGGTCGATATCCGGGTTGGCTCGCCGACCCACGGGCAGCACGCCGCCGCCATTCTGAGTGCGGAAAACGGCGTGCAACTATGGGTGCCAGGCGGCTTTCTGCACGGGTTCTGCACGCTCGAACCTGACACCGAATTTCTCTACAAGGTAACCGCAGGCTACGACCGCGATGCCGAACGCGGCGTGATCTGGAACGACCCCGACCTCGCCCTGCCCTGGCCGATCGCAGCGGGTGCGGCGCGGCTGTCGGATAAGGATATGCAACTACCCAGGCTTGCCGCGTGCGAGCCATGGTTTCACGCCTAGCCTGCGCGATGCAGCCGCCGACCATCCTCGTTGTCGGCCGCACCGGCCAATTGGCGATCGCGCTGGCAGCAGCGGCGGGTGCGCGCGCGGTGATGTGCCTGGGGCGGGAGGTGATCGATTTCGATCGGCCGGCCGGGATTGCCGCCGCGTTGGCTGAACGCCGGCCTGATCTGGTGATCAATGCCGCCGCCTATACCGCCGTCGACAAGGCAGAAACCGATATCGGCGCGGCCCGCCGGGCGAACGCAACCGGCCCGGCGGCATTGGCGCGGTTCTGCGCGACGGCAGACATCCCGCTGATCCATGTTTCAACCGACTATGTGTTCGACGGTACCAAGGGCGCGCCATACCGCGAAAACGACCCGCCAAACCCGATCGGGGTTTACGGCGCCACCAAGTGGGAAGGCGAGCTGGCCGTTCTAGCCGCCTGCCCCAAGGCGCTTATCGTGCGGACATCCTGGGTCTACGCCCCGTACGGCAAGAATTTCGTTCTTACCATGTTGAAGGCCGCCGAGCGGTTGCCGCGGCTGCGGGTGGTGGCCGACCAGATCGGCGCCCCGACCGCTGCCGCCGACCTTGCTGCCGCCCTTCTGGCGGTGTCAGATCAAATCGCCAAGGGGTGGCGGGACGATTATGCCGGGCTGTATCACGCGGTCGGCGCGGGTTGGACGAGTTGGCACGGATTGGCGCAGGAGGCCGTTGCCGCCGCGACCCGGCACGGACGACCGCAAGTGGAGATCGAGGCCATCACCACCGCGGATTGGCCTACCCCGGTGCGTCGCCCGGCAGACTCGCGGCTTGATTGCGGCCGATTGGAGAAAGTTTTCGATCTCCGCTTGCCGGCCTGGCAGGACGCGGTGCAGCGCACGGTGGCAGCCGTGATGCAAGACGCCGGCGGCGGGGCGTGCTAGACCAAGCCGCAAGCTTCCGCGCGAGATAGGATCCGATAGTACATGAGTGCAAGCCAGTATGCGCCGGCCGATGCTGCGCGGTCCCGTGCGAACCAGCGGGCCGGGCGCGGACGCGCTGGGGTTTGGACGCGCGTGTGGCCTTTTTTGCGCATGATATTGGTGCTGCTGCCGACGGTAATGTCGGCAGTGTATTATGGTCTGATTGCCTCCGACCGTTACGTATCCGAAGCGCGGTTTGTGATCCATACCGCCAGCAAGCCAGCCGGCCTGTTGGGCGGACTGTCGGCGCTGCTGCAATTGGCGGGGCTGCAAAGCTCGCAGAACGACGCCTATGCGGTGCGCGACTTCATTACCTCGCGCGACGGGCTGGCCACCATTTCGCAAAAACTGGATCTGCGCCGCCGCTACGGCGTGCCGGACGCCGATCCGCTTACCCGGTATCCTTCGATCTTCTATGGCCGGTCAGACGAAGACTTCTACCGCTACTTCCAGACCATGCTGACTGCCGTCGTCAACAACACCTCCGGCCTGACAATCCTGCGGGTGGAAGCGTTTCGCCCGGCCGATGCGCACCTTATCGCGCTCAGCCTGCTGGAACAGAGTGAGCAACTGGTCAATCGTCTGAATGAACGCCTTCAGCAGGCGTCGCTGAAGCTCGCGCGTGGCGAACTGGCGCGCGCGGAAGAACGCAAGATTGCCACCGCCGTGGCGATCACCGCCTTTCGCAACAAAGAAGTGATGCTGGACCCGAACAAGGAAACCGCCGCGCTGATCGGGCTGATCGGGCAGCTCAGCAGCCAGCTCGCCCAATCCAAGATGCAAATGGAAGAAACCAAGGCGAATTCGCCCAACAGTCCGCAATTGCAACCGCTGCAGCAGCGGGTGGACGCCATTTCCCGCCAGATCGACGAGCAGCGGGCAAAATTCAGCGGCGACGCCGCCGGGCTGGCTCAGAAAATTGCCCAGTTTGAACGGCTGGAGCTCGAAGACCAGTTCGCTATCCGCGCCTTGGCGCAGGCGACCGCCTCGATGGAAGCATCGCGCCTGGAAGCCCGCCGCCAGCAACTATTTCTTGAACGTGTGGTGGAGCCAGGCACGCCGGACGAAGCTATCATGCCGCAGCGTTGGACCATGGTTGGCACGGTATTCGGTTTCAACGTGATCGGAGCCTTGGTTTTGTTCTTGCTGGTCAGCGGAATGCGCGAGCACGCGGCCGGCAACCGGCATTTGCAGTAGCGCGTTGCTGGTGCGCGTATTTGCGGAGGCATCGCTGTGATTATTGTGACCGGCGGTGCCGGCTTTATCGGCTCCAACCTTGTCGCCGCACTGGAAGCGGCCGGTGAAACTGACATCGTGATCTGCGATCGGCTACTGAATGACGACAAGTGGCGGAATATCGCCAAACGCCTGCCGCGTGACATTATTTTGCCCGATGCGCTGGAAGATTATATTGCCCATCATGGCAGCGGCATCCGCACCATTTTCCATCTCGGTGCGATTTCCGAGACCACCGCCACTGACGGCGATGCGGTCGTGCGGACGAATTTCGCCTTCTCGGTGGCGCTCTGGAAAGCCTGCGCGCGGCACCGGATTCCATTCATTTATGCGTCATCAGCGGCGGTCTATGGCGATGGCAGCGACGGGTTTGTTGCCAGCAACGACCTAGCAGCGCATCGCAAACTGCGCCCGCTGAACCTGTATGGCTGGAGCAAATGGTTGTTCGACGGCTGGGCGCTGACCACGATCGCCCGTGGTGAACCGGCGCCGCCACGCTGGTCGGGGCTGCGGTTCTTCAACGTTTACGGACCCAACGAGTATCATAAGGGGGCAATGCAAAGCCTGGTCGCGAAGATCGCGCGGGCCCACCGGCCGGGCCAGGCGGTGAAGCTGTTCAAATCCTACCATCCCGACTACGCCGATGGCTGGCAGATGCGGGACTTCATCCATGTCGACGATGTCGTGCGCGGCATGCAGGCGCTCGCTGCCTCCGAGCGTGGCGGCGGCATCGTCAATGTTGGCACCGGCGTCGCCCGGAGCTTTTACGACATCGCCAGCGCGACCATCCGCGCGCTGGGCGAAGAGCCGAGGATCGAGTTCGTGGATATGCCGGAGGCGATCCGAGGAGCCTATCAGTATTATACCTGTGCGGACGTCGCGAACTCTCGGTCAAAACCAGCGCTGTTCACCCTTGAAGCCGGTGTCACCGCCTACGTTCAAGGCTTTCTCGCCCGCAGTGATCGCTACCGATAAAGCGCTCCGATCTCATTGCTGCCTCAGCGCTGGGCAGCGCCATATGCCGAGCCGAGGTAGGACTAGCGAATTTCGATATGCGGCCGCAGATATGCGACCAGAATCGCCGCGGTAATTGTCATCGCGAAGGTGACACTGGCCAGATACGTGACACTATAATGGGTGACGATACCTTCGCCGAAATAGCCGGCGCGCAGCATTTCATAGCAGCTGACCGGAGGATTCCACAGCAACAGCTTCTGCGCGAAGGTTGGTGTCCAATCCACCATAAAAAAAACGCCGGATATTGGCAGCTGCAAATACTGCAAGGGCTGGACGAATTT
>JAYTQP010000022.1:0-2274 GCA_043746675.1 Rhodospirillales bacterium
CGATCGGGTCTTCGACGATGCGCTTGAACGTTGCCATCCATTGCGCGCCGACCGAGCCATCGACGGCGCGGTGATCCACGCTAAGGGTGCAGGTCATCACGGTTGCCACCGCCAGTTCGCCCCTACGCACCACCGGGCGCGGGCTGCCGGCGCCAACGGCGAGAATAGCCGCTTGGGGCGGGTTGATGATGGCGGAGAACGAGGTCACCCCGAACATGCCCATGTTGGAAATCGAGAAGCTACCGCCCTGGAATTCGTCCGGCTTCAGCTTCCCGGCTTTCGCCCGGCCGGCGAGTTCCCGCATTTCCAGGCTGATGCGGGAAAGGCCCTTCACATCGGCGTTGCGGATGATCGGGGTGATCAGCCCGTCGGCGATGGCAACGGCCACGCTGATATCGACATTGTCGTAGAGCACCATGCCATCGTCGGTCCAGCAGGCGTTCACCGCCGGCACGTCGCGCAAGGCACGGGCGGCAGCCTTGATCACCATGTCGTTGACCGAAAGCCGGAAGGCGCCGGGCGCATCGCTGCCATCGCGGTTCTTCGGGCTGCGGGCGGAAAGATCGTCGGCCAGTTTCAGCAGCGCATCGATTTCGATGTCCATGCTGACATAGAAATGCGGAATGCTGGATTTCGCCTCCGTCAGCCGGCGGGCAATCACCTTGCGCATCGAGGAATGCGGAACCAGCCGATGCGGTGCGGTGATCGAAGCGGCCGTTACAGGCTTGGCCGCGGCCGGCACGGCCAACTGGCTCGGGGCCGGCACGGCCAACTGGCTTGGCGCCGGCGCGGAAGGCGCGGCGCGCGGCCTGGCCAGCGCGGCTTCCACGTCGGCCTTGACGATACGCCCGCCCGGGCCGCTGCCGGCGACACCGGCCAGACTGAGGCCGGATTGCTGCGCCATCCGCTTGGCCAGCGGCGAGGCGATCAGGCGTTCGCCGGACGGCACGGCCGCAAATGCGGCTGCAACCGATGCAGCAGCCGGCACCGGCGCGGCGGCAGCGGCAGGCGCGGCTTTCGGGGGGGGCGCGGCAGCGGCGGCGTTGCTCGGCACCGCCTCGCCTTTTTCCACCAGCACCGCGATCGGCGCGTTCACTTTAACGCCCTCGGTGCCGTCGGCCACCAGGATCCGGCCGAGCACGCCTTCATCGACGGCTTCAACTTCCATCGTCGCCTTGTCGGTCTCGATTTCCGCGATCACGTCGCCGGCGCGGATCGCGTCACCCTCTTTTTTCAACCAGCGCGCCAGCGTGCCCTCGGTCATCGTCGGGCTCAGCGCCGGCATCAGGATATTGGTGGCCATTTTATAGTCTCCCGCTTCGCTGCTCAGACGATCTTTCGCACCGCGTCCACCACCCAATCGGGTTGCGGCAGCGTGAGCTTTTCCAGATTGGCGGCGTACGGCATCGGCAGGTCAAGCCCATGCACGCGAACCGGCGGCGCATCCAGCCAATCGAAGCATTGCTCGATGATCTGCATGTTCACTTCGGCGCCGATGCCGGCGAACGGCCAGCCTTCTTCCACCGTAACGATACGGCTGGTTTTCTTCACCGATTGCACGATCGTTGCAGTATCCAGCGGGCGCAGGCTGCGCAGATTGATCACCTCGGCCGAAATGCCCTGCGCCGCCAACGCCTCGGCGGCCTTCATGGCCACGCCGACCATGATGGAAAACGCAACGATGGTAACCTGGGTGCCGACCCGCTCGACCTTGGCCTTGCCGATCGGCAGCACGAAGTCCGGATCGGTCGGGCAATCGAAGCTCTGGCCATAGAGAATTTCATTCTCCAGAAAGATCACCGGATTGGGATCGCGGATGGCGGCGCGCAGCAGCCCCTTGGCATCGGCCGACGACCACGGCGCGACCACTTTCAGGCCCGGGCAATGGGCGTACCAACTCGCGTAGCACTGGCTATGCTGGGCGCCGACCCGGCTGGCCGCACCGTTCGGGCCACGAAACACGATCGGCGAGCCCATCTGCCCGCCCGACATGTAAAGCGTTTTGGCGGCCGAGTTGATGATCTGGTCGATCGCCTGCATGGCGAAGTTGAAGGTCATGAACTCGACGATGGGACGCAGCCCGTCCATCGCGGCGCCCACCGCCATGCCGGTGAAGCCATGCTCGGTGATCGGCGTGTCGATGACCCGGCGCGGCCCGAACTCGTCCAACAGGCCCTGGCTGATCTTGTAGGCGCCCTGATATTGCGCGACCTCCTCGCCCAGCAGGAACACGCGGTCGTCCAGGCGCATCTCGGACGCCATGGCGTCGCGCAA
>JAYTQP010000023.1:0-4142 GCA_043746675.1 Rhodospirillales bacterium
GCAGGATTATCACGTCTTCGCGCTCGACCAGCGCGGCCATGGCGATAGCGAATGGGCGCGCGACGTGGATTATTCCGGCCAGGCGCAGGCGGCGGACGCTGCCGCCTTCATTGCCGCCCTCGACCTCGCCGGCAAGCCGGTCGTGGTCGGGCATTCGATGGGTGGGCGCAACGGCATGCTGCTCGCCCGCAAGGCGCCGGACCTGTTGCGGGCGCTCGTTGTGGTGGACATTGGTCCGGAAATTTCCGACCGCGGCCGGGCGGCGATCGCAGGCTTCGTGATGGCGAATGAGGAGTTCGAAAGCCTCGATCATTTCGTCGAGAACGTGCGCAAATACGACCCCTACCGCAAGCGCGAGCATATCGAGCGGACGGTGAAATATAACATGCTGATCCGCCGCGACGGCAAATATATCAGCAAATGCGACGGCACCGCGCGTCGGCTGAGCATCCGCCCGAGCGGGCCGGAAGACGTGCTGACCTTGGACGATGCGACACGACTGGCGTTGCCGGTGCTGGTGGTGCGCGGCGCGGACAGCAACATCCTGGCACCAGATGCCGCCGAACGGTTTCGCGATGCGCTGCCGCAGGGCGCGTTGGTCACGGTGCCCAACAGCGGCCACGGCGTGCCGTCGCAAAATACACCAGGTTTTCTAGCCGCCTTGCGCGGCTTCCTAGCCGCGCTACCGCGATAGCCGCTACTCGGTCCCCTCGGCTTTGCGGCGCTTGCGCGCGGCGGCGGCGTATTGGCCACGCGGGCGCTTTTCGGCGACGTTCGGGCGCACCACAGTATCGTAGTAATCGTCCCAATCTTCTGGCCGTAGCCCTTTGATATCAGGCACCAGTTCGTAGTTGTTCAGCCCGCTTTCTTCGAGTGCCTCACGCGGCAAAGGCTGCACTTGCAACAATGGAAAATTCGGATCGAACTCGATCGGGATGTCGGTGCGGGAAATGCGGAAATTGGTAATCAACGGGCCGAACCAATGGTCGGTTTCGATGATGCCCTCATAAAGCTCGATGCCGGCCTTGCGCGGCAGGTTGGCCGGCGCCCGCACCAGGGCCGACCAGCCGGGGGCGGTGCGCATCACCATACCCGTCCACATTTGCACATGGCCGGGTTCCTGCAACGCGCCGAGGAAAGGCGGCGAAAAGCCCTTGATCTCATCCGGCGCATCCAGGTCGAAGCTGGCGGCGAAGTTGGGGAATTGCGCCGCCGTCAGCAGCGACCAGCCCTCGGCCCCCGGATAGGTCCACTGGATCGCGCTGCCATCCCAACGCAGGCTGAAGGCCATCGGCGGAAACACGTAGTAGCCAAACGCCGAGGCGGTCACCACCGGCTCGCAATAGCGAAACGCCCGCGTCGGCAGCGACCCGGCAGCGGACCGATCGGCGCGCTGCGGGAAGCGGGCGGTGGGGATGAAGCGGTTGAAAACAATGCGGGGATGGGCAACCGGCGGCGCCGATTCCAGGACAGGCGCGGGGTCGGGCGGCACTTCAATCTCCCTACATCAGATCGCGGGCAAAACACGTCGAAGCCGGGACAAGCCCGGCTTCGTGCAGTATGGCCGACTTGCGCGCGAAGGAAAGCAATCAGATCGCCGGGGACATCGCGCCAAGACGAACCTTGCCGGCGTCCTTGGTGGCCAGCGCCGGGCTCATCGCACCGAGGCGGACCTTGGAACCATCGACCGTCGCCAGCGCCGGCGACATCGCACCCAGACGAACCTTGGCGGCATCAGCCGTCGCCAGCGCCGGGCTCATCGCACCCAGACGAACCTTCGAAGCGTCGGCAGTGGCCAGCACCGGGGACATCGCACCAAGGCGAACCTTGGCGGCATCAGCCGTCGCCAGCGCCGGCGACATCGCGCCGAGACGGACCTTCGAGGCATCAACGGTTGCCAGCGCCGGGGACATCGCACCGAGGCGAACCTTGGCGGCATCGGCGATCGCCAGCGCAGGGCTCATCGCACCCAAACGAACCTTCGAAGCATCGACCGTCGTCAGCGCCGGGCTCATCGCACCCAAACGAACTTTCGAAGTGTCAGCGGTGGCCAGCGACGGCGACATCGCGCCAAGACGGACAGTGATGGACGCGGCGTTCATTACGATCATGGTCATGACTTCTGCCCCTGGTGTGAAGGCCGCTTCGCGCGGCCCGTTGTTGGTAAACGCAATTCACACCATCGCCCGAAGAGCGCGCGTATTAACGACGTGACGACGACGTTAATACGCAACGGGCACGCAAATTTGACGAGCCGCGATCCCAATTACGTAAAAATATCGGGGACGTTACGCGGAAATTGGGACGAATTTCCCGACAAACCCTGAGCTTCCGCTATGCCAGAGCGGCGTCGATGACGCAACCGGCTTGTATTGCCGGACGAATCGCAATTGCCGGAAATTCGCGCTGGCGTGACACATGCTTGATCCCGATATCCTGCGCGCACCCCGCGCCGTCAACCATTTCGCTAACTCGCGCCTCACCACCGGCTCAAACCCGACCGTTCTGCGCTACACGAAGCTGCGCGCGGTAATGCCGGAAACGTTGCTGAACAGGATACGGGTTCCGTCGGATAGGGTGAATTGTTCCGACCCCGCCGCGGTCGTCGCGGTCGCCAGCGCATGCGCCAACTCCCCCGCACCGAACCCGATCAACGAAATATATTGCAAGCCCGGCGTGAACCGGTCGATCTCGACCGTCGCATGATTGCCGTTGGTAAACGCCAGCAGGTCCTGCAAGCCCGCATACTGGCTCGGATTGGCCGCCCCGAAAATCGTGGCATTTCCGGTTCCAACCAGCAACTGCTCCTGTCCTGATCCCAGCAGCACCAAATCGTCGCCGGGGCCAGTATAGAAATTCACACGCGCATTCGATCCCAATGCGCTCATTGTTTCGGCCCCGCCGCCGGCTTGCATCGCAACGTTGCCAGCGGCACCTGCCGCCAGCAGATCGCCGTTGCCGCCGCCGATCAGCGTTGCGTCGCCGCCCGCCCCCGCGATCAACACATTGTCGCCCGCCGGCCCGCCAAGAAACACCCCGCTTCCGGCCCCGCCATGCACCGTCAGGCTGCCGCCAAAGGCCGCCACGGTGTTGGCGCCGCTCGACGCACCCGCGATGTCGATGAAAGTCGTGCGTCCGTAGGCGATCGCGATCATCGACCCCGCCCCGCCGGCGATCGTGCTGCTGCCCGCCGCCGCGCCGAGAATCGTCGAAACCCCGCTGCCGCCGACGAAATTCATATTGCCACTGCCGGCAAAGACGAAATCATTGCCGGCGCCGGCATTCACCGTGGCCGATCCGCTGCCGCCGATGACGGTATCGGCGCTCGAACTGCTCACCACGCCGCCGCCGGCCTCCAGCCAGAACTGGTCCTGCCCGGCGGAGGTGAGCGTCGCCGCCGCGCTGCCGACCACCACCGTCGCCTGCCCTGCCCCGCCGTTGAATTGCGAGGCGCCAGCGCCGAGAAACACCACCGGGGCATTGGTGCCCGCAGTGATCGTGGCATTGCCGCTCGGCGCGCTGATCAGATCATCGCCGGTCGAGGCAATCGCGTCATTGCCGCCCTGCGCCAGTATCAGGTTGCGGCCCAGCCCGCCGGCGATGCGGTGGTTGCCGGCCAGCGCGGTGATCGTATCGTCACCGCCGCCGGCAACCACGTTTTGCGCGCCGGCACCGACATTCATGCTGATCAGATTATTGCCGCCGCCGAGGATGATGGTGCCGGACCCGCGACCGGCGCTGTAAGCCAGGCCGGCGCTACCAGCCACGATCACCTCATTGTCCAGCGTGCCACCAAAAATCGTCGCCGATGCGGTGGCATTGTCCACCAGCGCTTCGTAGCCCGGCCCGATCGCATAAAGACCGCCGACATTAACCTGCAACAGCCCGTATTTACCGGCCGGCACCGACGGCGCGGCGGCCGCCAGTGCCGGCACAATGCCGCCACCAGCCTCGGCGTTGCTGAACAGCGTCAGCAGCGTCTGCGCCATCGCCGCATTGGCGGTATTGTCGAACGCAACAGTTTGCACCGCGCCGCCGACGCCGACCACGCTCGCGTGCGCCGCTGTGATGCTGGCCGGCACCGATGGGCTGGCGCCGACGGTGGTATAGCCAAGGGCGGCCAGTTCCTGCAGATCGACCGC
>JAYTQP010000024.1:0-7943 GCA_043746675.1 Rhodospirillales bacterium
GGCTTGACCCAATGTATCCCGTAGGCTACAATTAATCTGTTGGAAATTCGCCAGACATCGGTGTTTGCTGCTTGGATGGCCGCGCTGCGCGACCGACAAGCACGTGCAAGAATTGCGGCGCGGATCGAACGTCTGGCGTTTGGGAACGCTGGCGATGTCCGCCCCGTAGGCAACGGGGTGAGTGAACTCCGCATTCACGCAGGACCGGGGTACCGAGTTTATTTCGTTCAGCGCGGGCGGGAGATCATCGTGTTGTTATGTGGTGGCGACAAAAGCAGTCAGGCGAATGATATCGAAGCCGCTAAACGTCTGGCATTAAGTTAATAGGAATAATAAGAATGGCAAGCGAAAAAATACCTACCCTGGCGTTCGATTCCGCCGAATACCTCGACACCGATGAAGCGATTTGCGCCTATCTCGATGAAGCCCTGGCTACCGACGATCCGGCGTTCATCGCACAGGCGCTTGGCACGGTGGCGCGCGCACGCGGTATGTCCAGCATCGCCAAGGAGTCCGGCCTGTCGCGGGAAAGTCTCTATAAAGCGCTCGGCGCCGAAGGAAATCCCGCATTCGGGACCGTCATTCGTGTGATGCAGGCACTTGGGCTCCGTCTATCCGTCTCAACCGTCGCGCCCAACCCGTAGTATCCCACTCAATCCACAATAAACAACTTCGCCCCGATCGAGGTCGAAGACCGATGCGCGGCATCCCCGAAGTCGGACACCTGGTAGCTCATCCCCGGCCGCAGCGTGAAGCGGCGCCCATCGCGCAACTCGGTTTCCAACTCGCCTTCCAGCACATACAGAACATGCCCGCGGTCGCACCAATGGTTGGCCAGATAGCCGGCGGAATATTCCACCTGCCGCACCCTGATGTCGCCGATGGTGAATGTCCGCCAGATTGCCTCGCCGGTTTCGCCGGCATGCCGGGTTGCCGCCACGCTTGCCCAATCGGTAACTGTGAACGCCAGCGCCGGGATTTTCATGCGCCTTGCTCCATCGCCAAACGGCCGACCAGATCCTGGATGAACTGCCACGCCACCCGGCCAGACCGGGCGCCGCGGGTGATGGTCCATTCCTTGGCCTCAGCGTGCAGCCGCTCGACCGATACATCCAGCCCCAGATCGCGCGCATACGCCTCCACCATGGCGAAATACGTATCCTGATCCGCGTTGTGGAACCCGATCCACAGCCCAAAACGATCGGACAGCGACACCTTCTCCTCGGTCGCCTCGGACGGATTGATCGCGCTGGCCCGCTCATTCTCGATCATGTCGCGCGGCATCAGATGCCGGCGGTTCGAGGTGGCGTAGAACAGCACGTTGTCTGGCCGACCCTCGATCCCGCCATCGAGCACCGATTTCAGCGCCTTGTAGTCCGCGTCTTCGCGCTCGAAGGAAAGATCGTCGCAGAAAATCAGGCAGCGCCGCGTCTCCCCGCGCAACAGCCCGAGCAATCCGGTCAGGCTGGCGATGTCTTCGCGATGGATTTCGATCAGCGCCAGGCTGCCGGCGGCGCGTGCGTTCGCCGCCCCATGCACCGCTTTCACCAGCGAGGATTTGCCGGTGCCGCGCGCGCCCCACAGCATCGCGTTGTTGGCCGGCAACCCCCGCGCGAACCGTAGCGTGTTGTCCAGCAACAGCCCCTTCGCCCGATCGATCCCCAACAGCAGATCGATCGCCACCAGCGACACTTTCGGCACCGGCTGCAACCGGCCGGGCACCGGCTGCCAGACGAATGCATCCGCTGCCGCCAGCGAAATCGGCGGCGGCGGCGGTGGCGCCAGACGCTCCAGCGCCTCGGCAATGCGGGTCAATAGGGCCTGGTCCATGTGCAACATCCATAAAGCTTGACGTGTGGGGGGCGGAAACTATGGTCCGCCGCATCTGACCGCAACCCGGAACCCAATCTCGATGCTCATTTCCCCCGCCTACGCCCAGGATTTCGCCTCCACCTTCGCCAGCTACGGCCAGTTCCTGCCGATCGTGCTGATCTTCGTGGTGTTCTATTTCTTGCTCATCCGTCCGCAGCAGCAACAGCAAAAAACCCTGAAAGCCCGGCTTGCCGCGGTCAAGCGCAACGACCGCGTGGTCACCGGCGGTGGCATCATCGGCGTGGTGCAGAAAGCGCAGGACGGCCAAAGCGAAATCGAAGTCGAAATCGCGCCGGGGGTGAAGGTCAAAGTGCTGCGTGACACGCTCACCTCGGTGCTTTCGGACCCGCCGCCGGCCAACGACCTGAAGCCGGCGAAGTCCTGACCCGGTCAGAGTTTTTCGATCGCCGCCAGCACCCGTTCTCGCGTCAGCGGCAGAGCGCGCGGGCGCACGCCCAGCGCGTGGGCCGCAGCATTGCCGATCGCGCCGGCCACCGGCCCGATGGTGGCTTCCCCCATGCCCAGCGGCGGCGCATCGGGGTGCGCGAGAATGCGGCAGTCGATCGGCGGAATTTCAGAAAACCGCAAGATCGGATAATCCGCCCAGGAGCGTGAGGCGATGCCGGATGCGTCGAGTTTCACCTGCTCCTTCAGGGTCCAGCTCGCCCCTTGGATGATGCCGCCTTCGAGCTGCGCGATGATCCCGTCCGGATTGATCGCCAGCCCGGCATCGGCGGCGCACCAGATATGGCGCAGGCGGATTTGGCTGTCGGCTTGCAGTTGCACCGCGACGGCGGCGTAACCGCTGGCGTTCTTGTAACGGCCGAACGCCAGCCCAAGCCCAATGCCGCTGCCGGCCGCCCCGCGATGCGACCAGCCCGCCATGTCGGCCACCGCCTGCAGCACGGCGCGCGCGCGTGGATCGGGCTGCATCGCCAGCCGATAGGCCAGCGGGTCCAGGCCGGCACGGTCGGCGCACTCATCGATGAAACATTCCAGCGCGAAAATATTCGGCATCGCCCCAAGCCCGCGCAGCGACGAAGTGCGCACCGGCGTAATCGGCACCAGATGATGCCGGTAGCGCCGGACCGGGATCGAATAATACGGGATTGCGTTGCGGGTGCCGGCGCCGGGGAAGGGGGCGGAGGTTTCGTTCAACGGCGTCGGCGCACCCGGATCGGGCGCGCGGGGCGCAGCAGCGCGATCGCCGCCGCATCGAACGCAGCATCGTCGGCGCCATTCTGGCCATAGCAGCCGCTGCCATGCATATGCCGCACGCTCACCTGGTCCGGCCGCAGCTTCAATCCGCCAGCCAGGGTCGCTTTCAGCCCATACACGCCTTGCGCCGCGCACCAGACGGTGAGATGCCCGTCCTGAAATGCCGCCACCGCGCAGGACGGCCCGATTGAGGCGTGCGCGATGTAGGGCCGCGAATAGGTTGCCGTGAGCGTCGGCGGGCGATCGCCAGCGGGGTCGCCGAACGCCCCCTCCCGGCTCGGCTGCTCCAGCAGCCAGGCGGCTTCCTGCTGGGCTGCCTCCAGCGGCAACAGGCCATCCCATCGCACCGCCTGGTCGGCGGCGAACGCGGCCCGCCGCAGGATGGTCGCATCATCGGCAAGCAGGGCGATCATGGTGCCGTGCCGGATAATCTCCAGCGCCCCACCGGCGGCGTGATGGATCGCCGCTTCGTCCACCCCGGCAACCCGCCCGCCGGACCGCGGCGCATGCACCACATGCCCATGCCGCAAGCCCGCCGGGGCATAATCCTGCACGAAGCCGGCGCCGAAAATCTTTGTCGGCAGGTCGCGGCGTGGCACCGATCGCCCCACCAGCCGATGCGCGCCCACCGGCTTCGGCGCCACTGCTCCGCTCGCATCCCGCGCCAGCGACACCGGCAGGGACCAATAATCCAGCCCGGTCGCCGCATCGCCCATCCACACCGCGCCGTCTTCAACCGCAAGTGCGTCGGGCGCGCAGTTCAATCGGCGGGCGGCTTCGCGCAAAAACAACATCCGGGTTTCGGCGCAGACCAGCCGCAATGCGGCACCGCCAACCTCGATCGACAGGCTCGATGTGGTGGTGCCTTCGTCGGGCGCGTGATCGGTATCGCCGGCCAGCAGGTCGAGCTGGCTGAGCGCGACATCGAGTTCCTCGGCGGCGATCTGGCACAATGCCGTCGCGATGCCCTGGCCGAGTTCCACCTTTCCGACCCGTAGCTGCACGCGCCCGGGTGTGTCGAACCCCAGCCAGCGATCCAACCGGGGATTATCCACCAGGCTTTTCGGCATCCCGTCAGCCACGCGCGGCATCCGCCTGTTGCCGCATGGCTTCCGCCGCCCGCGCCACTGCGCGCAGCACCCGCGGGTGCGCGCCGCAGCGGCAAAGATTGCCGTCCAGCGCCGCCGCAATCTCCGCCCGCGAGGGGTTCGGGTTGCGCGCCAGCAGCGCCACGCTGGCGATCTGAATGCCGGACAGGCAGAAGCCGCACTGCCCGGCCTGCTCGGCGATGAAGGCGGTCTGGACCGGGTGCGGCGCCGCCGCCGTGCCCAGCCCCTCGACCGTTACAACCGCCCGCCCGTGCAGGCTGCCGATTTCCCGCCCGCAGGCGTAGGCCGTGGCGCCATCCACCAGCACCAGGCAGGCGCCGCATTGTTCCTGGCCGCAGCCATAGCGGGTGCCGACCAGCCCCAGCATGTTCCGCAGCACATGGAGCAGCGGGCTGTCGGATCGACCGTCACGGTCACATCCTGCCGGTTCAAATGAAAAGCAACTGCGATCGGTTCGGCCATTCCTGAACCCTATCACAATGCCACCCGCTTGAAAGCCGGTCGCGCGGGTGGTGCAATGGGTATCCAGTGTTCCGGAGCAACCAATGTCCCATCCCATGCCCACGCCGCCGATGCGGGGCGCCAATCGCTTCAAGCTTGGCGTTTTCTCGGCCAATGCCGATGGTGGGCTGACATTGACGAAAGTCCCGGAACGCTGGCCGGCCAAATGGTCCGAAATCGTCGAGGTTGCGCAAATGGCCGATCGCGCCGGCATCGAGTTCTTTCTGCCGATCGCGCGCTGGAAGGGCTTCGGCGGCGAAATGAACAGCCGGGAATGGAGTTTTGAGACCTTCACTTACGCCGCCGCCCTCGCCGGCGTTACCCAGAACATCGCTTTGTTTTCCACCGTCCATGTTCCCATGGTGCATCCGGTGTTCGCCGCCAAGGCGCTGGCAACGGTGGACCACGCCAGCAACGGCCGCGCCGGCCTGAACATCGTCTGCGGCTGGAATCCTGAAGAGTTCGACCTGTTCGGCCTGAAACTGAACGACGATCGTTACGCCCAGGGGCTCGAATGGTTCGAAATCGTCTCCCGCATATACAGCGCCACCGAACCGTTCGATTTCAACGGTAAGTTCTACCAGTTGAAAAATGTGTCTGGCCGTCCGGCGCCAATTCAGACGCCGCGCCCGGTCACCCTCAACGCCGCCTTTTCGCCGCCCGGCCGGGATTTTGCCGCCCGCGCCGCCGACTATTTGTTCACCACCTTTACCAGCATCGAAAAAGGCGCTGACCAGATCGCCGACATTTCCGCCCGCGCCGCCAAGACCGGGCGCGATGTCGGTGTTTACACCACCTGCCACGTGGTCTGCCGCCCGACCCAGACGGAAGCCGAGGATTATTACGATCATTACGCCGTCCGCCAGCAGGATAGCGCCAGCGTGGATCACTACATGGGCGCCAAGCAGGCCAATTCCGGCAGCCATGATGAAGAAGCCTACCGCCTGCACCGCCAGCGCTTCGCCGGTGGCGCCGGCACCTACCCGCTGATCGGCACCCCCCGCCATATCGTCGACGAAATGGTTCGCATCGCCGCAGCCGGCTTCGCCGGCACCACCGTCAGCTTCGTAAACTTCAAGCAGGAACTGCCGTATTTCATCGATGGCGTTATGCCGCTGTTGGTCGAAGCCGGCCTGCGGGAGCGCGCATGATGTTCCCCAGCAAGGCCGAACTGCAAATTTGCTTCGCTCACGTCGCCTACCAGATGCAGGCCCGCTTCGCCTTGCGCGAGACCGGCATCGCCAGCACCCAGGCCCGCAATGCCAGCGAATTTCAGTCCGCCCTCGCCATCGCCAACGTGCTCGTCGTCAGCGGCCTCTGGCGCAACGAATTGCTCGATCACGCGCCAAACCTGCGCTTCATCCAATCGATCGGCGCCGGCACCGACCAGTTCGACCAGGCCGCACTCGCCGCCCGCAATATCCGCCTGGCCAGTGCCGCCGGGGTGAACGCCCGTGCGGTGTCCGAGCACGCCATGGCGCTGATCCTCGCACTCGCCCGGCGCCTGCCGGAAGCGCGCGACAACCAGCACAAGCACATCTGGCGCGGCATGATCGGCCATATCCCGGACCGTGAGGACGAGCTTGGCGGCAAAACCCTGCTCATCGTCGGGCTCGGCCGCATCGGTGGCCGCCTGGCGCAGTTGGGCAAAGCCTTCGACATGCGCGTGATCGGCGTCCGCCGCGATCCCGCCGGCGGGCGCAACCATGCCGACAGCGTGCACGCATTGTCCGACCTTCCCGGCCTGCTGCCGCACGCCGATTTCGTTGCGCTGACCTGCCCGCTGACGGCGGCAACCACCGGCCTGATCGACGCTGCCGCGTTGGCAAAGATGCAGCCTGGTGCCTATCTGATCAACTGCGCGCGCGGCCGGGTGGTGGTTGAAGACGCGCTGATCGACGCGTTGCGAAACGGCGTTATCGCCGGCGCCGGCATCGACGTTACCCACGACGAACCGCTGGATGTGGCCTCGCCGTTGTGGGATCTGCCGAACGCCCTGATCACCCCCCACACCGCCGGCGAAACCCGCCGCTACGAGGACAACGTGCTCGACATCATGCTGGAAAACCTCGCGCGGCTGGAACGTGGCGAAGCCCAGTTGCGCAATCAGGTGGTCTGATCAACCCACCAACCGGTCTATCAGCGCGCGTTGCTGGCGCAGGCAATCGGCCAGCCGGTAGCGCGCAATCACCGTCTGGCGCGCCGCCTGGCGCAGGCCGGCGAAGCCAGCGGGGGATGCGAGTGCTGCAACCACCCGCGCCGCGAGTGCCTCCGCATCGAAGAAATCGACCAGCAGTCCGTTTTCGCCGTCGGCAATCACCTCCTCGACCGGCGCTGTCGCCGATCCGATCACCAGGCAGCCGCTGGCCATCGCTTCAAGCATCGACCACGACAGCACGAATGGCATGGTGAGATAGACGTGCGCCGCCGAAACCTGCAGCAGGCGGCGATACTGCGCGGCCGCAAGATGGCCGAGAAAATGCAGACGGCTGCCATCGAACGGGCCGATTTCCGCCAGCATCGCGGCACGCCAGTGCGGAAATGCCGCTGGCGGCGGGCCGTAACTCGGCGGATCGATGCCGAGCACAACGATCTGTGCGCGCGGCCGCCGTCGCAAGATCGTGGGCACCGTGCGCATGAAGCTGGGGAAGCCGCGATGCGGTTCCAGGCTGCGGGCGACGTAGGTCACCACCTCGTCGCCGGCTGCCAGCAGGGTGCCGTTCGGTAACGCGAACCGTGCGCCGGGGTCCGGTGCATGGGCCGCGGTGTCGATGCCATCGTGGATCACATCGATTGAGGATTGCAGGTCGGTCGGGTGCAAGCTGCGTTGCCAGCGTGTCGGCGCCAGCCCGGCATCGCCACTGCCGAGTGCGCGCCGCAAGACCGTGCTGCGCGCGGCAATGGCATCGCGCTCGTTCTGGCTCACCGAAACGGCCGGATCGAACCCGAGGTCGGCGCCTGTGGTGCGGGGGAAGAATTCGCAATAATGCAGCAGCCGACTGTGCGGCAGGACGGATTTGACCATCAAGGTTTCGCCCCAACCGGGATGGCCGACCACCAGGTCCGGCGTGAACCCATTACGCGCCAAGCCGGCGCAGATTTCTCCAACTGCGCCGCCGCGTTCCAGCATGGCTGCGGTCAAGGTCGGCGCGACCGCCGGGGCGTAGCTGATGCAGCCCACGCCGGCCAGTGCCAGCCCGCTGCGGGTGCTGATGCAGGCGATCCGGTGACTTGCCTCCGCCG
>JAYTQP010000025.1:0-10628 GCA_043746675.1 Rhodospirillales bacterium
TGACCAGCTTCATGGATGCGCACCTGCTGCTGTGTTCGCGTTTTGTCGATGACGCCTGGTATCGCAATGCGTTGCAGGGTGGCCGCGCCGATCTTTCGACGGTAGCCCGATATCTGGCGATGCCGACCGCGACGCGCCCGGCGTTGACGCCGTATTTCGATGCCGTATTCTACCTCGATCGCTATCCTGACGTGGCTGCCGCCGGCAACGATCCGCTGCTGCATTTTCTCCAGTTTGGCATTGGCGAAATGCGTGATCCGCACCCGCTGATCGATTTGAACCGCATCGTGGCCCAGAATCCGGCGCTGCTGGACCGGGCGGCTGATGGCGACACGCTGATTGATTTGCTCGAAGACAACGAGATTGTTCCGGGATCGTATTTCGATCCGGCGCATTATCGCGCCGCGGTTGGGGCGGGCGCGCCGGCGCAGGGGCTGCTTGGGCATTTTCTGCGGGAGGGGCTGGGACGCGGGATCGATCCGAATCCGTTTCTCGATCTCGGCTGGTACATCGCCCGTAACAGCGATGCGCCGCGGGCGCCACATGATGCGCTGCGGCATTTCGCGCTGATCGGCGACCCGCAGGCGCGGCCGCCGAGCGCGCAGTTCGACAGTGCGCTTTATTGGGCGCGCTACCCCGATATCGCAGCCGCCAAGGCGCCGCCGCTGTGGCATTTTCTGGGAGTTGGGCGGTCCGAAGGACGGCAGGCGGCGACGGAAACAAGGCTGCCGGTGGCAGCGAGCCGGGTTGGCGCGGCCTGCGCAATTGTGCCAGCGGCGACGCTGGATGCAGATGCCAGCCTGCGCGGCCGGATTGCGGCGCACCGGCAGGCGGAGAAGGATCATCTGCGGCTGACCCCGCCGCGCCTGCTGGTCAGTGCCAATCCGAAGGCGGATCTGGCTAGGCTGCAGCTACCGGCGGCCAAAACGCCGACGCTCTCGATTCTGGTGCCGGTGTTCAATGAAGCCGCCATCACGGTCGAATGCCTGCTGGCGATCGTGGCTGGCGGGGTGGCGGTGGCATATGAGATTGTCGTGGCCGACGATGCGTCGGATGACAAAATCCTCGCCGGGCTCGGCAAAGTTGCCAATCTGGTGCATGTGCGGCAGGCCACCAACATTGGCTTCATCGCCAATTGCAATGCGGCCTTCGCACATTGTCGCGGCGCGTATGTGCTGTTGCTGAACAACGACACCCAGGTGCTGCCGGGGGCGATCGACTGCATGGTGCAGGCGCTGGCGGCGACGGCGGACCTGGGCGCGGTTGGGCCGAAGCTCATCTATCCGACCGGGCGCTTGCAGGAGGCCGGCTGCTTCATCAAGCCGAACGGTGAGAGCGGCATGGTCGGGCTGTTTCGCGATCCCGACGAGCCTGGCTTCGGCTATGACCGGGACGTGACATATTGTTCTGGCGCCGCATTGATGATCCGGCGCAGCGCGGTGGTGGGTTCGCTATTCGATGACGCGTTCCGGCCGGCTTATTGCGAGGACGCCGATTTATGTCTGCGGCTTTTGGCGGATGGGCATCGCGTGCGTTATCTGCACCAGGCGGTGGTGGTGCATCATCTCAGCGTTTCGACCAACCGTGGTTCGATCAGCCGCAAGCTGCGTACCATTACGCGCAACCAACAAACGCTGGCGACGCGCTGGGCGGATGCGCTGACCGCGGCGGACCGGGTTCGCACCTTGGCGTTTTATCTTCCGCAGTTTCATCCGACCCCGGAAAATGATCGCTGGTGGGGCCGCGGCTTTACCGAATGGACCAATGTAGCCAAAGCGACTGCAAGCTATCTAGGGCATTACCAGCCGCATCTGCCGGCCGATCTGGGGTTTTATGACTTGCGCAGCGCGGAGGCGCTGGCAGCGCAGGCGGCGTTGGCAGCGCGCTACGGCGTCGAAGGCTTTTGCGTCTACTACTATAATTTCGGGGAACGGCGGGTGCTGACGGAACCGCTGGACATCGTGCGGGCGCATCCGGCGATCGATTTTCACTGGTGTTTGTGCTGGGCCAATGAAAACTGGACGCGGCGGTGGGATGGCGGCAGTGCGGAAATTCTGCTTGAACAGCAATACGACCCGGTGACGCTGGCCGCGATTATTGCTGATGTGGTGTCTCAGGCGGCCGATCAGCGGTATTTGCGGGTGGGTGATCGGCCGCTGTTTCTGGTTTATCGCCCGATGTTGCTGCCGGATGCTATTGGGTTTGCCACCGATTGCCGCGCTGCGTTCGCGCAGGCGGGTTTCGCGGGCGTGCATCTGGTTTACGTGGAAAGCATGGAAGCGGTGGATCGGAGGTTGCGGCCGGCGGATATCGGCTTCGATGCCAGCGTGGAGTTTCCGCCACATGGCCGGGCGGTGCCGGCGAGCGCGACCGCCGAAATCGTCAAGCCGGACTGGAACGGCTATCGTTACGATTATCCGGAAACCGCGCACGCTTTCATCACCCGGGAAAGTGCGGCCTATCCGCGCTATCCGGCGGTGTTCCCGAGCTGGGACAATACGCCGCGGCAGCCGCAGCGCGGTACCAGCTTCGACGCCATCAGCCCGGATGCGTTTCGGGTTTATGTTGAGGAGAAGATCGAGGAAATCCGCAATTTTCACGTCGGCGATGCGCGGTTGCTGTTCGTGAATGCGTGGAATGAGTGGGCGGAGGGCACCCATCTGGAGCCGGATAGCGGTTATGGCCATCGCTGGTTGGAAGCGCTGCGCGATGCGACGTACGCGAAACGCTGGAACTGAGCGAAGTGGATGGTATGATCGACGAGACCGCAATCACCATCATCGGCCATCCCTGGGCGCCGATCGGGATGGGCGAGCAACTGCGCAGCCATGTCCGGGCTGGGCTGGCGATGCAGCTCGACATCAAAATCTACGATATTTTTCGTTACGCCCAGCGCGGCGACGCCGCCCATGCCGGCTTGCTCGACGCCTTGGAGGTGGAAAAAGTGGCGGGCGGCATTCGCATTTTCCACATCAACGGCGACGAGGTGGAGCGGGTGCTGGAAACCTTCGCGGCACGCGGCAATGATTTTGCCGCCGGCATCAACATCATCGTGCCGGCCTGGGAATTGCCGAAATATCCGGCCGCCTGGGTGCCGGCGTTACGGCGCTTCGATGAGATCTGGGCGATTTCGGCGTTTGTGCAGGCGGGGCTGGCGGCGGCCGGATTGGCGAGCCATCTGGTCGGCCAGTCCGTGCAGTTCGACGCCATGCCGTTTTTACCGCGCCGGCATTTCGATATCCGCGAAAGCGCGTTCGTGCTGCTGCATTTCTTCGATCTTTCATCGTACGCCGCGCGCAAGAACCCGGACGCGGTGCAGCGGGTTTTCGATCGGCTCCGAAGCGACAATCCGTTTGCCGATCTGCAGTTGGTGCTGAAGGTGAAAGAGGGCGAGCGCGGCGCGCGCTGGGGCGAGGAGTTCAACCAGGACCAGCAGATCAGGATCATCGACACGCCGCTCGACACGCATGGGGTGCTGAGTCTGATCAATGCGTGCGACTGTTTCGTGTCGCTGCATCGGGCCGAGGGATTTGGGCGCGGGCTGGGTGAGGCGATGGCGCTCGGCCGGCTGGCGATGGGCACCAACTGGTCCGGCAATACCGATTTTATGACGGAGGCGAATTCGCTGCTGGTGGCCGCGAAGCAAGTGCGGCTATCGGCCAATGAATATCCGCACGCCAACGGGCAATCCTGGGCCGATCCCGACCTGGACTGTGCGGCTAGGCTGTTGCGGGCGACGCTTGCCGATCCGGCACGGGGGCGGGCGCTGGCACTGCGGGGGCAGCGCGACATTCTGCTCAGCCACGGCAATCGGGCGGTGGGATTGCGGATGCTGGAGCGGCTTGAGCAACTTGCCGCAGGAGCGACGCCGCGCGTGACAGCCCGCCCGCGCCGAAACCGGACGTAGCCGGGCGCGCTGGCCTTTCTATTTGCCCGGATCGGCGAACGCGTTGGCAACCTGATCGAGATAGGCCGCCTGGCGCGCGATCGTTGCCGCGTCGAGCACGAGCGCGTCGCCGGCGGCGGCCTGCACGCGGGCAATTTCGGCGAGGTGGCGGTCGGTGGCGAGGGTGCCGGTGACGCTGGCGGGGTGGCGGCGGTGGGTGTTGAGCGGGGTGGCGAGCCAGGCGACGTGGCCTTCGGAGTGGGTGAGTAGGTCGAAATAAAGGTACCAGTCGCCGGCCATGCGGAGTTCGCGCAGCGTGTCCCAGCTGCGGTCGAGGGCTGCGCGCAGCGCACTGCGGCGCCACAGCACGGCGGAGACGTTGAGGATGAGATTGCGTTCGGCGAGGAAGCGGCGGGCGAATTTGCGGGCGGGGAAGATGGCATCCTGCGTCAGATCGGCGCCGGCGTCGGCGAAATAATTCTGGTAGTTCGGCCAGATCGCGACGCCGTCGGCATCGATGCTGCGGCTGTCGCAAAGCACCAGGTCGATGTCGGGGGCGGCGTCCAGCCGGCTGGCGAGGGCGGCGAGCAGATTTGGGTCGGCCTCGTCGTCGGCTTCGGCGATCCAGACATAGTCGCCGCGGGCGAGGTCGGCGCCGCGCCGCCACTGGCGGAACACCGAGCCGGCGTTGCGGCTGTTCTGCACCAGTCTGATATCGCGGCCCCATTCGGCGGCGGTGGCGGTGGCGACGGCAACGCTGTCGTCGGTCGAGGCGTCGTCGAGCACGATTACCTCGGCGACCGGGTAGGTTTGGGCGAAGATGGAGGCGAGGCGGGCAGGCAAGTAGCGGGCATAGTTGAAGCTGGGCACGATGACGGAAATGCGGGCCAGATCGGGCATGGCGGTGGCGAGCAGGGTTTCGGCGTAGCGGTCGAAATCGAAGTTACGGCGGGCGATGGCGGCCAGCCGCGGGCGGTCGGCGACCAGGCCGGGGTTGCGCAGCAGTGCGAGCAGTTGCCGCGCCATGGCTTCGGTGTCGGCCATCGGCACGGCCTGCCCGGCATCGAGGCGGGCCAGCATGTCCGGGATGCCGCCGGCACCGAGGAAGGCGACGCTGGACAGGCCGGCCGACATGGCTTCCAGCACCACGCTGGGGAACGGGTCTTCGCGGGAGGTGAGGGCAAAGACGTCGGCGGCGCTGTACCAGTCCGACACGTCGGACTGGTGGCCGGGAAGGAGAAAGCTGCCGGTGGCGATGGCGGCGGCGATTTCGGCGCCGAGATGGGCGCGCAGAGTTGGGTCCATTTCACCGATCCAGCAGAAGGCGACCTGCTTGTCCCGCCGGCGGGCGGCGCGCCAGGTTTGCAGGAACAGGTCGAAACCCTTGCGCAGATCGGCATAGCCGGCACCGAGCACGACGCGGCAATCGACCGGCAGGCCGAGCCGGTTGCGCAAGCGTTGGCGGGCGCGGGCGGAAAACCCGTTGTCGCGATAGCAGCCTTGCGGGGCGATCAGGCTGCGAGCGGGATCGAGCGGTACTAGTCCAGCAGTGCCGTCGCGCACCGCATCGGCGGCGAAAACGACCTGCCTAGCGTGGCGCACGGCGACCGCGAGATCGGCTTGCAGGCGCTGGCTTTCCATCATCCGGGGCAGTTCGTGCACGAGGAGGATACTGGCGATGCCGGCGCGGTGCAAGGGCGCGGCGGCGGCGGCGGAGGCGGCCGAGTTGACGATGGCGCCGCCGATGCCGCGACCAAGACAGCCGGCGAGGAAGCCGGCGAGGTCGCCCGCCGGCATGATCGTGGTGGGGGCGATCGCCGCGTAGGCCGGCTGCAAGGCGCCATCACCGAGCAGCAGAAATTCCAGCCGCACGCCGCGGCTGCGGGCAAGCGTGCGACCGAGATGCAGCAGCAGCATCTGGGCGCCGGCTGGAAAGGCGTCGTGACCGACCAGCAGCAGCCCGGTGCTGGCCGGCGTGGTGGCCGACACCGCGCGGGCGGTGGCGTTGAGGTAGGCGGCGCCAAAATATACATCCGGCTCCAGATAGGCGCCTTCGGCCCACTCGTTCCAGGCGTTGACGCAGACCATCGCCTCGCCAAAGAAGCGGTTGGTTTGCGCGCGCGCCACTAGGGCGCCGAGCCAGGCGGCGTATTTGGCCGGGGTCGAGCCGTGCAGGACGAGCCCGGCACCCTGCCGGCGGGCATCGTTGTCCCAGCTCGGCACGATGGTTTTGATCTGCGGGTAGGGCGCGACCGGCTCGGCCAGCGAGGCGACGGCGACATCGTCGTAGGCGAACACCTGGGCGGAGGCTTCGGGGTCGAAATAAACCAGGTTGGCGTTCTGCAATGCTAGCCCACCGACCAGCTTGTGCGGCGGAAATTCGATGGCGGCGTCGAAGCCGAAATCATGCGGGTCGATCGCGTTGAAGCTTTGCGACATCGCCAGGATCGGGTCCTCGCCGTGCCGCTCGCGGAACAGTTTGCGCCAGCGGGCGACGGTGGCCGGGGTGTCGGGGATCAGCGCCGGGCGATAGACCATCAGCAGCGGGCGGCCTTGCAGGCGGATGTAGCGGGGGTCGCGGAAGTGCCGGGCGAAGCAGTCGATCAGGGCGGCTTCGTCGGCTTCGTGCCAATCCTGCGAGATCAGCACGGCATCTTCCGAGCCGTCCCAGCGGCGGGTCCAGTTTTCGTTGGCCCACATCAGACTGAACGGGAAGTTCAGGCTGGGGTCGGCCAGCATCGCCTCGATCGGGCGTTCCAGCAGGCGGCGGCCGTTGAACCAGTAGAAATAATGCACGAAGCCGAACAGCCCGGCGGCCTGCGCCATGGCGATCTGGCGGCGCATGGTTTCGCTGTCTTCGAGCGAGTAATGGCCTAGATCGCGCGGGGTGCGCGGCTGGTAGTGGCCGGCGAAGCGCGGCATGCCGCGGGCGATGGCGGTCCATTCGGTGAAGCCGGCACCCCACCAGGCATCGTTTTCGGCGATGGCGTGGAATTGTGGCAGATAATAAGCAAGCAACTTGGCCTGGCGGCGGACATGGCGCGGCAGCGGACGAAAAGTCTCAAACTGCGGGCCGGGGCGACAGAATTGCCGAACGGCGGCGAACACGCCGGTTTCCGAGGCCGATGGCATCGGGTGCACCTTCAGCACGTTGCGCACCTGGCGGTAATGCAGCAGCGGGTTTTCCTCCAGTTCGCCATCGAGGTAGCGGCGCTGATAGTAGCGGGTGTCGAAGCCGGCGGAGGGATTGCGGCCCTCACGAAATCCCCAGAATAAATAATGCTCGAACGGATCCACCCCGGCGGCGGCGATGTCGGGGTAGGTGGTGAGGTAGTAGGCCGGATCGAATTCCGGCAGCGGGCTGACATCGCCGCTGCGGCGGCGTTGCAGGAAGTGGCGCAGCAGGGTTTCACCCGGGGCGGCCTGGTGGACGGTGCGGTACCAGACCAGATCGAAGAACGGCGCCGGGGCGCGGCTGCCGGCTTCGCCGAAGCGCAGATAATGCAGCACCGGGTTAATGCCGCCGCGCTGCACGTCCTGATTTTCGCGCAGGTACCAATCGGTGACGAAATAGGGGTTGGGGCGTCGTCCCTCCTTCCAGCCCTGGGTGCAGAAGTGTGTCAGCGGGTCGTGACCGGCGATGTCGCGGTAGCTTTCCAGATACCAGGCGGCATCGAACAGGCCGCTGGCTTCCAGCGCGGCGCTGTCGGCGTCGCGATTTAACCCGACGGCATCGCGCACCGACCAGCTTTCGGCGGCGTCGCGCAGGTCGTGCATCGGTATTTCGTTCATGCCAGGCCTCGTTTGGGCAGGCCTCGTTTGGGCAGGCGTCGCTTGGTGGTCATCGGGTGCCCTCGCATGGCCGGCGCGGGTGCCGACGACGGCAGGCTAGGGCGGGTTAACGGCGGGTAAATCGTAATAATGCTGATCGCATCCGATTAACGCTGCTGTCACCCATGATCGCTGCGTGACTCACGCTATTTGCGTTCGGTGAGGGTGGCTCGATCGTCGGGCGGCTGGCATTGTGCGGCGGCCCGTCGGGTGAGGTGAATTCGGCCCCATCGTCGATCGCGCGCATGGCTTGGCGGCGGCCGATGCGCCGGGGGGCTGACTGGTTTTGCTAAATCGGGATGGCTTCTAATAGGCGACGCCATCCCGAGGTAATGCTTAGTTTGGTCGGATGTATCAAATTTTGGCGATTCCGCCAAAAATCATCCCGCGCTCGTGCTTCGACTCATTCGGATAGTACCGAATGAGTCGAAGCACTAGGTTGATTTTGTGGGCCGATTCACCCAACGGGCTGAAGTGCCCGTTGGGATCGGACCACTAGATGGTAGGAATGGCTCACCTCGGAATAGGTGAACTGGAAAAATACGCAGAATCCTGATTGGGATGGAGCATCGCCAGCCTTGTTCGATGCCGCGCACGCTCGATCCCGTCAAGCAAACCGCTTTCATCGACCGCTACGACACGCAGCTGACCCGGATTGAGCGACTTTGGGGGGGCGCGCAAGAACGTCGCCCATAACCGAGATCACAAGACGATCCATGATTTCGCCAACGCCATCCTCGGATTTCTGCGAACCGCAGTGCCACGGAAATGGAACAGATTCCAAGACTATGTGGCCGAAAATTTCCGCATCATGCAGCCGACAGATTTTCGGGTTCTCAACTGAACGGCGTATTCCCTTCAAGCCTGCTTCAACGCGATCAAGCTCCGCCGGATGGCCCGGCCCTGCTGGATCCGATGCTCGATATAGGCCGGATCGCCCCAGCGCACCGCGCGCGCCATCGCCTGCGCGTCTTCGGTAAAGCGCTGCAACATTTCCAGCAGCGCCTCGCGGTTGTTGAGGAAGATGTCGCGCCACATCACCGGGTCGGAGGCGGCGATGCGGGTGAAATCGCGAAAGCCAGAGGCGGCGAATTTCAGCACCTGGGCGCGGCTTTCGTCTTCCAGCGCGTCGGCGGTGCCGCAGATGGTGAAGGCGATCAGATGCGGCAGGTGGCTGACGATCGCCAGCACGCGGTCGTGGTGCGCCGGTTCCATGGCCTCGACCATCGAGCCGCAGCGGCGCCAGAGTTCGCTGATTTTCTCCACCGCCGCCGGATCGGTGCCGGGCAGCGGGGTCAGTAGGGTCCAGCGGCCTTGGAACAGGGTGGCGAAACCGGCGTCCGGGCCGGAATATTCGGTGCCGGCGAGCGGGTGCGCCGGCACGAAATGCGCCCCGGCCGGGACATGCGGGGTGACATCGCGGATCACCGACTGCTTGGTCGAGCCGACATCGGTGATGATGCAGCCGGGGGCGAGATGCGGCGCGATCGCCTGGGCCAGAGCTTCGTAGGTGCCGACCGGCGCGCACAGCATCACGCAATCCGCCCCGGCGACAGCGCGGGCCGGGTCGATTTCCACCCGATCGGCGATGCCGAGTTCCAGCACCCGGTCGAGCGTCGCCTGGGTGCGGGCGTTGGCGACGATTTCGCCGGCGATGTCGCCGCGCTCCCGCGCGATGCGGGCGACCGAGCTGCCGATCAGCCCGACGCCGAGCAGCGCCAGGCGCTTGAACAGCGGCGGCGCGGTCATGCCCTTGCTAGCGCCATGAAAGCGGCCACCGCATCGGCCACCAGTTGACATTCCTCCGCCGTGCCGACGGTGATGCGCAGGCATTGCGGCAGATCGTAGGCGCCCATGGCGCGCACGATGATGCCGCGCGTGCGCAGGAAGGCGTCGGCGGCGCGGGCGGCCTCGGCGCTGGCGAATTCGGCAAGCATGAAATTGGCCTCGGTCGGCCATGCCTTCACCCCGGCCGCGGTCAGCGCGGCAGCGAGGCGGGCCCGCCATTCGGTGTTGTGGGCGCGGCATTTTTCCACCCAGCCCGGTTCGGCGAGAGCGGCGAGGGCGGCGGCCTGGGCAGCCAGATTGACGTTGAAGACGCCGCGCACCCGGTTGAGCGCATCGACCACCGCGGCCGGGGCGTAGCACCAGCCGACGCGCATGCCGCCGAGTCCGTAAACCTTGGAGAAGGTGCGCAGCATGACGGTGTTTTCGCCGGCATCGACCAGGGCGGTGCCGGGATCATAGTCGGCGGCCTCGACATATTCGGCGTAGGCACTGTCGATCGCCAGCAGCACATGGCTGGGCAGACCGGCGCGCAGGCGCACGATCTCGGATTGCGGCAACAGGCTGCCGGTCGGGTTATTCGGGTGGGTGACGAAAACCAGGGTGGTCTGCGGCGTTACCGCCGCCAGCATGGCGTCCACATCGGTGGTGAGGTTCTGCTCCGGCACCTTGATGACCCGGCTGCCGGCATAGGTGCCGGCGATCTGATACATGGTGAAGGCGTGCATGCTCATCAGGATATCGGTGCCCGATCCATCAGCCCGAGGCCCGCCATAAATATGGCAGAGATGGCCGATCAGTTCGTCTGACCCAGTGCCGCAGACGATCCGTTCCGAGTCCAGCCCGAAGCGGGTGCCGAGCGCGCGGCGCAGTTCGCCTGAGCCGCCGTCGGGGTAGCGGTGGATTTCTGCCGCAACCTTGGTGAATGCCGCGATGGCCGATGGCGGCGGGCCGAAGGCGCCTTCGTTGGACGACAATTTCACCACCCGGTTGACGCCCGGCAGCTTGTGTTCGCCACCGACATAGGCGGCGATCTGCAGCACGCTATCGCGCGGTGTGGGGTTTATTTGGGCAATATCGGTCATGCGCTCGCTCCCTCGACAGGCACGGCATAGCCGCCCAGCAC
>JAYTQP010000026.1:0-4570 GCA_043746675.1 Rhodospirillales bacterium
GGATGGCCATGAAAAAACTTGGGATCGGTGAACTCGCGCTGGCGCTGCTGCTGGCAGCAACTCCGATGGCGCTGGCGCAAACCCCGAAAATGGGTGGCACGCTTAAAATCTACCAGCGCGACAGCCCGGCCAGCGCCTCGATCCACGAGGAAGCCACCTTCTCCAACAATGTCCCGTTCATGGGCATCTTCAACAACCTGGTGATGTTCAAGCAGGACGTGGCCGAAAACAGCCCTGACAGCATCGTGCCGGAACTCGCCGATAGCTGGGCCTGGAGCGACGGCGGCAAAACCCTGACCTTCAAGCTGCATCCCGGGGTGAAATGGCACGATGGCGTCGCCTTCACCGCGCGCGACGTAAAATGCACGATCGACCTGCTGCAAGGCAAGCTGGCCGACAAGTTCCGCAAGAACCCGCGCAAAACCTGGTATTCCAATGTCGAGGACGTGATCCCGAACGGCGATCTGGAAGTTGCCTTCAAGCTCACCCGCCCGCAACCCTCGCTGCTGTCAATGCTGGCGTCCGGCTATTCGCCGATGTACTCCTGCCACGTGCCGACCGCCAAGATGCGCACCGCCCCGATCGGCACCGGCCCGTTCAAATTCGTCGAATTCAAACAGAATCAAATCATCCGGCTGGCGAAAAATCCGAACTACTGGAAGCCCGGCAAACCCTATCTGGACGGCATCGACTTCCCCATCATCACCAACCGCGCCACCGCCATGCTGGCCTTCATCTCCGGCAAGGTTGACATGACCATGCCGACCGAGGTGACCCAGGCAATCCTGCGCGATATCAAGCAGCAGGCGCCGAAATCGATCTGCGTGGTGGCGCCCACCAATGTTTACATGAACCTGATCGTCAACCGCGAACGGCCGCCGTTCGACAACGCCGACCTGCGCCGCGCAATGGCGCTGACGATCGACCGCAAAGCCTTCATCGATATTCTGTTCGAGGGCCAGGGCGATCGCGGCGGCGCCGTGCTGCCGCGGCCGGAAGGCATCTGGGGCATGCCCAAGGACATGCTCGACAGTCTGCCCGGCTATGGCCCCGATGTCGCCGCCAACCGGGCGCAGGCCCGCGCGCTGATGGTCAAGGCCGGCTACGGCCCGACCAAGCATCTGAGCGTGAAGGTTTCCACCCGCAATCTCGCCACCTACCGCGATCCGGCGGTGATCCTGCTCGACCAGCTCAAGGAAATCTACATCGACGCCGAACTCGACGTGGTCGAAACCTCGGTCTGGTTCGGCAAGATCGACCGCAAGGACTATGCCATCGGTATGAACCTGACCGGCAATGCGGTCGATGACCCGGATCAGGCGTTCTACGAGAACTACGCCTGCGGATCGGAACGCAATGTGACCGGCTACTGCAACCGCGACCTGCAGAAGCAGTTCGACGCGCAGAGCCAGGAACCCGATCTGGCCAAGCGACAGGCGATGGTCTGGGCGATCGACAAGCAGTTGCAGGAAGACGTCGCCCGCCCGGTGATCGCCTACAGCCGCGCCGGCACCTGCTGGGCGCCGGATGTGCACGGCTACACCGCGATGACCAACTCGTCCTACAACGGCTACCGCTTCGAAGACATGTGGCTGGATCGGTGAACCCTGCGATCCAGCCGCGATGACCGGCTATCTGCTGCGGCGGATCGGCCTGATGCTGGTGACGCTGTTCGGCATCTCCGTCATCATCTTCGTGCTGCTGCGGCTGGTGCCGGGCAACATGGTTGATATCCTGTTCGACAGCGCCGGCATGGTGGACCCAGCGGATAAGTTGCGCATCGCCGCCGAACTCGGGCTCGACCGGCCGATCCCGGTACAATATCTGGCCTGGATCAGCGGACTGCTGCATGGTGATCTCGGCTATTCCTACGTCTCGGAAAAGCCGACGATCGCAGAAATTCTGCCGCGCATTCCGGTCACCGCGCGGCTCGCGCTCAGCGCGATCAGCTTCGCCGTGCTGCTTGGGGTGCCGTTCGGGGTGATCAGCGCGGTGCGGCAGAATACCAAGGTCGATTACGGGTTGCGGGTGCTGAGCCTGGCCGGCCTGTCGATACCCGCGTTCTGGCTCGGGCTGATGGTGCTGATGGCGTTTGTCGCCGTCACCGGCAACTTGCCGGTTTATACCGATGCGCCGGCAACCACGCTCGACGCCATCCTGCTGGTGGTGGTGCCGGCGGCGACGGTGGGGTTTCGGTCGTCGGCGCTGATCATGCGGCTGACCCGCTCGGCGATGCTGGAAGTGCTGCGGCAGGATTACGTGCGCACCGCCCGCGCCAAGGGCGCCGGCGCCGGGCGGGTGAATTTCCACCACGCGCTGCGCAACGCGCTGCTGCCGGTGATCACCGTGATCGGGCTGGAAACCGCGTTTCTGATCGGCGGGCTGATCGTGACCGAGACGGTGTTCAACATTCCCGGCCTGGCGCGGTTCCTGGTCGAGTCGATCCGCAACCGCGATTACCCGATCGTGCAAAATCTGGTGATGCTGACCGCCTTCATCGTCGTCAGCATCAACTTAATCGTCGATCTGCTGTACGCCGCGCTCGACCCGCGCATCCGGCTGGGGGAATAGCGCATGGCCGAAACCTATCGCCGCGAACTGCGCCGCGCCGGCGCGGACGCCAACAGCCGCTGGCGGCGCGCGGTGCTGCTGGTGCGACGTTATCCGCTCGGCGCCATCGGCGGCTTCATCCTGGCGAGTTTCGTGCTGGCGGCAATTTTCGCCGACGCCATCACCTGGTTCGATCCGCTGCGCACCAGCGCGCCGGAAAAGTTGATGCGACCCGGTGGCGCACACTGGTTCGGCTCGGACGTGATGGGCCGCGACATCTACAGCCGCATCGTCTATGGCGCGCGGATTTCGCTGGCAGTCTCGCTCGGCGCCACCGCCATCGGCTCGCTGGTCGGCGTCACCGTCGGGCTGGCCAGCGGCTATCTCGGCGGCGTTTTCGATCTTGTCGTGCAGCGGGTGATGGACATCCTGCAAGCATTGCCGCTGCTGGTGCTGGCGCTGGTCACCGCCGCCGCGCTGGGCCCGTCGCTGCCCAACACCATCATCGCGATCGCCATCCCGATGATCCCGGCGGCCGCCCGGGTGATCCGCTCGAGCACGCTGGCACTGCGCGAAGCCGCCTTCGTGGAAGCCGCCCAAATCCAGGGCATGAGCGAATGGCGCATCGCCTTTCGCCACATCCTGCCCAACACCATCGCCCCGCTGATCGTGCTGGCAACCGCCCAGCTCGGCGCGGCGATCCTGACCGAGGCATCGCTCTCCTTCCTCGGTCTCGGCATTCCCGAACCGGCGCCAAGCTGGGGCCGGATGCTGTCGGAATCGGCGGCCGAGTATATGCGCACCGCGCCCTGGCTGGTGATTTTCCCCGGCGCGGCGATCAGCCTGATGGTGTTCGGCACCAACCTGCTGGGCGACGCCCTGCGCGACGGGCTCGACCCGCGGCAACGCGGATGAGCGCCGAGCCGATCCTCGAAGTCGAAGGTCTTCGCACTGTGTTTTTCACCGCCGCCGGGCTGGTGCGGGCGGTCGAAGATGTGTCCTTCACCCTCCGGCGGGGCGAGGTGCTCGCGGTGGTCGGCGAAAGCGGCTGCGGCAAATCGATCACCGCTTTGTCGCTGATGCGGCTGGTGCCGTCCCCGCCCGGCCGGATCGTCGCCGGCAGCGTCCGCCTCGAAGGCCGCGACCTGCTCACCATCGACGAAGCCGCGATGCGCGACGTGCGCGGCAACACGATGTCGATGGTTTTCCAGGAACCGATGACCTCGCTGAACCCGGTGCTGACCATCGGCGCGCAGATCGCCGAAACGGTCCGGCTGCATCGCGACGTAACGCGGGCGGAAGCCTGGGCGCGCGCGGTCGAAATGCTGCGGCGGGTGCGTATTCCGGAACCGGCGCAGCGCGCCCGCGAATATCCGCACCAACTCTCCGGCGGCATGCGCCAGCGCGCGATGATCGCCATCGCGCTGGCCTGCGACCCGAAAGTGCTGATCGCCGATGAGCCGACCACCGCGCTCGATGTCACCATCCAGGCACAGATCCTCGATCTCATCCTGAAACTACAGCAGGAAACCGGCACCTCGGTGCTGCTGATCACGCATGACCTTGGCGTGGTGGCGGAAACCGCGCAGCGGGTGGTGGTGATGTATGCCGGCCGCAAGATCGAAGAAGCCACGGTCGAGGATTTGTTCGCCGCCCCGCTGCATCCCTACACAAACGGGCTGTTGCGCTCGATCCCGCATCTGGCGCAGGGCGGCGCGGCGGCGGCGCGGTTGCAGGAAATTCCCGGCATGGTGCCGGCCTTGAGCGCCTTGCCGGCGGGCTGCGCCTTCGCCGCCCGCTGCGCCCATGCCACCGCTGACTGCACAACCGCAGCTCCGCCGCTGCGCGAATATCGGCCGGATCATTTCGTCGCCTGCTTTCGCGCCGGAGAGGTCGCATGACGCCAGTGTTGCAGGTGGAGGGGCTGAAGAAGCACTACCCGGTCAAATCCGGCTTTCTGCGCCGCACCGTCGGCACCGTGTTTGCCGTCGATGGCGTCAGTTTCTCCATCGCCCCGGGC
>JAYTQP010000027.1:0-8033 GCA_043746675.1 Rhodospirillales bacterium
TGCACGGCGTGTTCCAGCGCGCCTGCCTGGCCAGCCCGCTTATCACCGTGCGCACCGGCGCCACTGTCGTCGGCTACGACCAGGACGGCGACAGCGTCCGCGTCCACCTCGCCAACGCTGATCCCGTCCAGGGCCGCCTGCTGATCGGCGCCGACGGGCTGTGGTCCCAGGTCCGCCAGCAGGTCGTCGGCGACGGCCCGCCGCGGGTCACCGGCCACACCACCTACCGTTCCGTCATCCCGACCGAACAAATGCCGGTAGACCTGCGCTGGAACGCCGCCGCACTTTGGGCCGGTCCCAAATGCCACCTGGTCCATTACCCTCTGTCCGGCTGGAAGAACTTCAACCTCGTCGTCACCTTCCACAACGATGCCCCCGAACCGGTCGCCGGCCAGCCGGTCAGCCACGACGAAGTGATGGCCGGGTTCGGCCACATCCACCCGAAAGCGCAACAAATCATCCGCCACGGCAAGGATTGGCGGCAATGGGTGCTGTGCGACCGCGACCCGGTGGAAAACTGGGTCGATGGTCGCGTCGCCGTGCTGGGCGATGCCGCCCATCCCACCCTGCAATACATGGCCCAGGGCGCTTGCATGGCGATGGAGGATGGCGTCTGCCTCGCCCATGCGCTGTCCCTCACGCCGGACGATCACGTTACTGCCCTGGAACATTATCGCAGCCAGCGGGTGCTGCGCACCGCGCGCATCCAACTGCTATCGCGTGAGGTCGGCAATCACATCTATCACCCCGCTGGCGCCCATGCCGCCTTGCGCAACGCCATCATGTCGGCCAAGTCGGATGGTGAATGGTACGATATACTGTCGTGGCTTTACGGCAGCAACGGTCTCGGGGTGCGGTTATGAACGCGCCGAAATATTTCGATGATTTCAGTCTCGGTCAAAGCTTCCGCTCCACGCCGTATCCGGTCACCGCAGCCGCCATCATCGCCTTTGCCACCGCGTTCGATCCGCAGCCGCAGCATCTCGGCGTGGCCGAAGCCGCTGCCAGCAGCTTCGGCGAACTGGTTGCCAGCGGCTGGCACACCGGCGCCATTTCGATGCGGCTGCTGATCGTCGAAGCGGTTCCCGGCACCATCGGCATCGCCCAGGGTGCCGGGGTGGACAAGCTTTCCTGGCCGCGCCCGGTCCGGCCGGGCGATGCGCTGCATGTGGCGGTGGAGGTGATCGCCGTCCGCGCCTCGCGTTCCCGTCCGGATCGCGGACTGGTCACGTTCCGCAATGTCACGCTGAACCAGCGAGACGAAATCGTTATGACCGCGGAGCACACGGTTATGCTGCGTCGCCGCGCGCCGGACTGAACAACGGCGGGGCGGATTTCCCGCTTGGCCGTTGGCCCGATCGCGCGCATGCTCCCTGCATACGCCGGCGCATGAAGACGCCCGGACAGCAGGGCGCCGCGGTCCAGCCGGCCGAGGAGGTCGGCCATGTCCCATGTACTCCAGGGCCCGCGCAGCGTCGCGATCGTCGGCCCGTATGGTAGCGGCAAATCCACTTTGTTCGATGCCCTGTTCGCCGCGGCCGGCGGGCCTGCCCGGCGCGGTGCGGCACCGCGTGGCGGCACCCGCATCGGGGCGTGCCGCTTCCTCGGCGAAGCCTGGAGCTTGATCGATTGCCCGGGTTCGGTCGAATGGGCGCACGAAGCCGAGGCTGCGCTGGCGATCGCCGATATCGCGGTGGTGGTGTGCGATCCTGATCCGGCGCGCGCGCTGACGGTGGCGCCGCTGCTGCGCCGGCTGGATGCGCTCGGGTTGCCCTGCCTGGTGTTCGTCAACCGGATCGACACGCTTACCGGCCTGGTGCGCGACACCATGGCGGCCTTACAGGACCTGACCCGCCGCAAACTGGTGCTGCGCGAAGTGCCGATGCGCGACGGCGACGTGGTAACCGGCTATGTCGATGTGGTCAGCGAGCGCGCCTACCGCTATCGCCGCGGCGCCGCATCCGAACAGATCGCGCTGCCCGACGGCATGCGCGTCCGCGAACAGGAGGCCCGCGCGGCGTTGGTGGAGGCGCTGGCCGACCACGATGATGGCCTGCTGGAAAAGCTGATCGAGGATATCCAGCCGACCGCCGCCGAGGTGTTCTCGCCGCTGCAAGCGGTCGAGGCCGGGGGTAACATCGCCGAAATCCTGCTTGGCTGCGCCGAACGCGACGGCGGTGTGCGCCGGCTTTGGAAAGTGCTACGACACAACACGCCATCAGCGGCCGCGACCGCCGAACGGCGGGGCATCGGCGCCGACGGTGGCCCTCTGCTGCAAGTGTTCCGAACCCTCAATGCCGGCCAAGGCAACAGCGCGCTCGGTGGCCGGCTGTCCTGGGTGCGGGTCTGGCGTGGGCCGGTGCGCGACGGCATGGTGCTAGACGCCGGCCGGATCGGCGGCATGTGGCGGGCGATGAACGCGGAGATGGTGAAAATCGCCGAAGCCGGTAGTGGCGATATCGTCGCCCTCGGCCGGCTCGATGGCGTTGCCACCGGCACCGTGCTGGGCAATGCCGAGGGGGCGCGCCTTGGGTTTCCCACCCCGGCCGCGCCGGTCTATGCGGTCGCCATCAGTACCGCCGACCGCAAGGACGATGTGCGCCTGTCTGCCGCTTTGCTGAAACTCACTGAGGAAGATGCTGGCCTCGTTCTGCGCCAGGACCCCGGTTTGGGCGAAACCGTGCTGGCCGGGCAGGGCGAACTGCATGTTAAAGCCGCGCTGGAACGACTGGCGACGGCGTTCGGGGTGCCGGTCACTGCGCGCAAGCCGCGCATCGGCTTTCGCGAAACCATCCGCAAACCGGTCCACCAGGCCGCCCGGCTGAAACGCCAGACCGGCGGGCACGGCCAGTTCGCCGACGTTACCATCGAACTTGCCCCGCGCCCGCGTGGCGAAGGCTTCAAGTTTATCGACAAAATTGTCGGCGGCGCGGTGCCCCGGCAATATATCCCGGCCGTCGGCGAAGCCGCCGAGGACGCCGCCCGCAAAGGCGCATTCGGCTACCCGGTGGTCGATATTGCCGTCACTCTGGTCGATGGCGGCTTCCATGCGGTCGATAGTTCCGACATGGCCTTCCGCACCGCTGCCCGGATGGCCATGCAGGACGCCATGGCGAAAGCTGATCCGGTGCTGCTGGAGCCGATGCACACCGTGACCGTGTCGGTGCCGAACGCCTATACCGCCACCGCCCAACGCCTGCTGAGCGGTCGGCGCGGGCAGATTCTGGGGTATGCCGAACGGCCGGACTGGCCGGGCTGGGACGACGTGCAAGCGTTGGTGCCGGAGGCCGAACTGCATGATTTCATCATCGAACTCCGCAGCCAGACGATGGGCCTCGGCACCTACCGGCACCGCTTCGACCACCTGGCCGAAGCCCATGGCAAGGCGCTGCAAAGGCTGGCCTGAACGAAGCGATTAACGTTGGGAACGAGGTCGCTGCCCGGGGGATGCCGGCTTAGTCCAACACCCCCTTGCGCGACCCGACAAACTCCTCCACCGCGGCCGCGAAGCCATCGTAATCCGCCGGTTCCAGCGGCACGCACAGCGCCATCATGCCGCGCCGGGCGATCCAGAAGCCGGCTTTCAGCATGTCGAAGAAGAACAATTCTTTCGCCACCATGTTGCCCTTGGCCGCATCGGTTGGCGATTGCACCGGCCCGCGCAGCATATGGACCGCCATCATCGATCCGATCCCGGTGAACTGCATGGCCACGTCGTGCGTGCGGCACAGCGTGTTCAGCCGGGCGCGCAGGGTTTCGCCGGCGCCGTTCAAGGCTGCCGCAGCTTCTGGGGTGTAAACCGCTGTCAGCGCCGCAGTGCCGGCGGCCATGGTCAGCACGTTGTTGTTGAAGGTGCCGGCGTGGGGCAAAGCGTCGGCGCGGCGGGGGTCGAACAGCGCCATCAGTTCGGCCTTGCCGCCGAAGGCGCCGAAGCTCATGCCGCCGCCGACATATTTCCCCAATGTGGTCATATCGGGCGTGATGCCGACCCGGCCTTGCAGTCCGCCGGACGACAGGCGCGATGTCATCACCTCATCGAAAATCAGCACGATGCCGTGTTTCGCGGTGGCTTCGCGCAGCCCTTGCAGGAAGGCCGGGGTTGCCGCGATGCAGCCGCCGCCGCCCAGCATCGGTTCGAGGATAACGCAGGCGATGTTGGCGGCTTCGGATTCCAGCACCGCCAGGGTGGCATCGAGGTCGTTATAGCTGCCGTAGAGATAATCGAACGGCGCGTTGATGTTCACGCCGGGGGAAAAGGTGAAGACCGCGCCATGATAACCGTTGCGCATCACCAACACCTTCTTCCGCCCGGTTTTGGCGATCGCGGTGGAAATGGCGAGCAGGTTGGCTTCGGTGCCGGAATTGGCGAAGCGGACCTGCTCCATCGAGGGGAAGCGCGCCGTGACCGCCTCGGCGAAAGCCGGTTCGTAGGTGTTATGGCCGCCGAGATTGATGCCGCCTTCGAGCGCCTTCAGCACTGCGGCGCGGATGGCGGGATGGCTGTGGCCGGCAATCCCGGCGGTGTATTCGCCAAGGAAATCGGCATAGCGATGCCCGTCCACATCGAACAGATATTGCCCCTCGCCGCCGGCGAAAGTGAGCGGAAACGGGTTGTAGAATAGCACCGACCGTGTGTTTCCGCCCGGCATCGGCCCGAGTGCGCGCTGGTGGTTGGCCAGGCTTTTGCCGTTGCGGTCGGTATAATCGCGCTTGGCTTCCTCGATCGCGGCGTCCAGCGTGATGTTGCGGGTTACGTTCATGGTCCGGCGTCCCTGCTGCTTGCCCGCATGGCAGCGCGCCCCGCGACAACAGTCAAGCGGCGTGCTTGAATGTGCCAACGTAACGGGGAGAGAGCCGACATGGCGCAGCGTATTGCAATGGTTACCGGCGGCGGCAGCGGCGTCGGCCGCGCGGCAACATTGGGCTTGCTGGAAGCAGGCTATGCGGTGGTGCTGACCGGCCGTCGCCGCGATGCGCTGGAAGAAACCGTTTCGCTGTCCAGGGCCGCCCAGGGCCAGACCCTGGTGGTGCCGACCGACGTGACGGACCCCGCCCAGGTCGCCGCTTTGTTCGCCGCCACTCAGAAGCAATATGGCCGGCTCGATGTGCTGTTCAACAATGCCGGCGGCAACGTGCCGAGCACCAATTTCGGTGATTTCACCTGGGAACAATGGACCCAGGTGGTCGCGGTCAACCTCAACGGCGCCTTTCTGTGCGCCAACGCCGCCTTCCGCATGATGCGCGATCAGCGCCCGCAGGGCGGCCGCATCATCAACAACGGCTCGATTTCCGCCCACACCCCGCGGCCGGGTTCGGCGGCCTATACCGCCACCAAGCACGCCATCACCGGCATGACCAAGGCGATCTCGCTCGATGGCCGCCCGTTCGACATCGCCTGCGGCCAGATCGACATCGGCAACGCCGGCACCGCGATGACGCGCAAGATGGCGCAAGGCGTGCCGCAGGCGGATGGGCGCATGGCGGTGGAGCCGACCATCGACGTCGAGGAGATCGGCGCGGCCATCGTGCACATGGCGAGCCTGCCGCTGTCGAGCAACGTGCTGACCATGACGCTGATGGCGACGCAGATGCCGTTTGTCGGGCGCGGTTAGCGCGCCTTCAGCCGCACGAGCACCATGCTCCAGGGCGCCAGAATGAGCGCCAAAGGCGCGGCGGAATCGCCCCGCGCCGCCGACACCGCGCCGTCCATCGTCTCGATGCGCGCGTCCATGGGACGGACAAGCGCGATTCGGACGGGCATCGGGCGCGCAGGATCGAGATTGAACAGCGCGACGGCTTCGCCCTCGTGCGTCGCGCTCGCGTAGGCGCGGACCGAAGCATCGCCCGTCACGCCCGCCCTCAAGGGCCGGGCGTCGGCGCGCAACACCGGGCTCATCATCTGGAATGCCCGCCCCGCCGGCGTCAGCGCGCCGGGCGCGAGGGCCGCAGCTTGCGGGCAATGGCGCGCCAGCTGCTCGTCGGCGGCCAGCATATAGCCGCCGAAGGGCGAATCGCCCGCCAGGCGCGCCGAGAAATTTCCGTGCGGGGGCAACGTGCAGGAGCCGAAGGCGGACCACCAGGCGGCGGCGTCGACGCCTTCCTCCATCATCGCGCCCAGCGCTTGGCCCGCGAATAGGGCCTGGGCGATTCCCATCGTCTGCTTGCCGGGGCTGGTGTTCACGGAGTTGATCTCGCCGACGAAAATCGGCGTGTCCTTGCGCCCGGCGCGGGCCAGTTCGCCGCGCAAAACGGCGAGGTTGCGTTTGAGCGCGTCGGCGGCCTGCGTGGCGAGAAAGACATCGTCCTCCCTGCCCGATTGCTGCGCGTAAAAGTGGACTTCGACGAAATCGTAGCGCGCCTTGGCGAGCGTGATCGCATCCCAATCGGCGCGAAACTCCGGCGCGACGACGATTCCGACCTTGGCCTGCGGATCGGCGGCTTTTATCGCGGGATAAAAATCTTGCGCCACCGCCTTGGCGTAGGTCTCGGGATCGTGCGCCTGCGCATGATGGTCGATTTCCCAATCGCCAAAAGCCTCGTTGCCGACCGTCCAGCCGAGCGCGCCGACGCCCTTGGCCTTGGCCGCCGCGACCCAGGCGCCCGCCTCGCCCGCGTCGCCGCCGCTGGAGCAGGTCTTGTCCGTGCCATAATTGACGGTCATCCACAGATCGAGCGCGAGCGGCTTGACGATCTTGTCGATGAACGCGTCGAAGGACGCGGAACCGTCGGCGTATCCGCCGGGGCAGGCTTTGTTGTCCGTCCAATGATAGAGGTCGGCGGTCGAGCCGCCGGGCCAGCGCACGCCGCTCGCGCCAAGCGCTTTGAGCGCTCCGGCATGGCTGGGCTGGTCAATGTCTTCCCACACGCCCATGTTCACGCCGAGCAGGCGGCCATTGAGCGCGGGGCCTGGATGGACGCGATCGAGCGTGACCAGGGCGTCCGCGCGGGCGCCCGTAGCGAGGGCGACGAGGGCAAGCGCCCCGAGCCCCGCCCTCATGGCGCGGGGCGCGCCTCGATCACGACAAAAGCCTGCGCCAACGGGTGCTCGTCGGTGATGGTGAGATGGATGCGAGGCGTATGCCCGGCCGGCATGATCGCCGCGAGCCGCTCGGCGGCGCCGCCCGTCAGCTTCATCGTCGGCGCGCCGGAGGGCAGATTGACGACGCCCATGTCGCGCCAGAACACGCCAAGGCGCAGGCCCGTCCCCAGCGCCTTGGCGCAGGCCTCTTTGGCCGCGAAGCGTTTGGCGTAGGAGGCGGCGCGCTCGGCGCGGCGGTCGGACTTACGACGTTCCGTTTCGGTGAAGCACCGCTCGATGAAGCGCGGCCCATATTTTTCCAGCGTCTGGGCGATGCGGCGGATGTCGCACAGGTCGCTGCCGATGCCGACGATCATGAAATAGACGCCCGGCCTTGGTCCATCGCCGCGCGCATCCGGCGCACGCTTTCAGCGAGGCCGACGAAGATCGCCTCGCCGATCAGGAAATGGCCGATGTTGAGTTCGACGATCTCGGGCGCGGCGGCGAGGATGCGGGCGGTGTCGTAGTCGAGCCCATGCCCGGCGTGACATTCCAGCCCGAGCGCCGTCGTGCGCTTGGCGGCGTCAAGGAGGCGTCGATGTTCGTGTTCGGCCCGCTCGATCTCGCCGCGCTCGCAGGCGTCGCACCAGGCGCCGGTGTGCAATTCGACGACGGGCGCGCCCAAATCGGCGGACGTCTCCAGCGCCTCTTTCGACGGCTCGATGAACATCGACACGCGGATGCCCGCGCGCTTCAATTCGGCGACATAAGGCTTGAGCCAATTGTGGCCGGAGACGACGTCGAGCCCTCCCTCGGTGGTTCGCTCGGTGCGCTTTTCCGGCACGAGGCAGACTGCGTGAGGACGCGTCTTGAGGGCGATGTCGAGCATTTGCTCGGTGGCGGCCATCTCGAAATTGAGCGGCTTGGAGATGCCCGATTTCAGCGCCGCCATGTCGTCGTCGTGGATGTGGCGGCGGTCCTCGCGCAAATGCGCGGTGATGCCGTCGGCCCCCGC